>JAUVUL010000095.1 GCA_030600975.1 Candidatus Aegiribacteria sp. | reverse complement strand
CCTGGGACGGGAATTACTTGTGGCTGCTCGGTGGGCACTATGACACTTTTTATAAGATTAACACGAATGGCACCGTAATAAGCCATTTCACCCCAACAGGACCCGGGGGCAAGAACGGAGATGGAGCCGCGTTTGACGGAACAAACTTGTGGGGGATGTTCATCGAAAATACAAGTATGCCGGGCGAGGTATTCGAATATACAACTTCCGGTACATACGTTTCTTCTTTCATGTGTTCGGAGATATATCAATTCGGCATGACGTGGGATGGAAACAACCTCTGGATATCGTGCCGTGGCACACAGATGATCTATGAGATGAGTAAAGACGGAACTGTTCTCAGCTCATTCTCGATTCCACACACAAATCCAGGGGATATGGCCTGGAATGGTGCGAATCTTTTTTATGCCGCCAAGGACGACAAGATGATCGTTGAAGTGACTACTGATGGAGTGATTGTTGATACATATGATGTAACCGGTATTTCAAGCGGCATGAAGCCAACTGCTCTCACATTTGACGGAACCAATTTCTGGGTATCGGATCAGGAGAGCGATATCATCTATGAGGTGGAGCTTTCCGGTGTTGGTCTTCAGCAGTATACATTCGGAAGAATCAAGACACTGTTCCAGTAGACGTATTGACTGTGGAACCTCCTGTATACTGAAGCTACATGGCGGTTTTGATTTCACCCCACGTAGTGTTCTCAAGAGCTACCAGAACATAGCCTAATTCAATATCATCGATATACCAGTAGTGAGCATCTGTTGCAACGATATGAAACGCGAACTGAACTGTTTTGCCTGACCAAGAAGCATCCAGAATTTCTGTCTGCTCATACCACTCGAAGCCGGTATATGCACCAGCATCATTTTCATTCCAGAGTACGATCCAGTCACCACTGCTAATATCTCTGACTTCGGTAAACGCATCTCCATTATTCGTTGCGACGAAGTAATTGTAACTTCCACTCCACCACCATGTAAAATAAAATTCCTGTGCTGTTGGCAAGGTAAATGAAGGCGTAACAGCTCGAGTATCATGCGGCCAGGGCGAATGATAGTTGTACTGCAGGCTGAAGTCTCCGGTATGAGCCTGGAATTCGTTGTCGTAAAGAGCCCAGTTAGCAGTACCGGTTATGATCCAGTCAGTTATATCTCCATCTTCAAAATCTTCTACCCAGAGAGTCTCAGCAAATGACATTGAGGTGCATGAAATTATGAATATCAGTACATATTTACTCATATATTATTCCACCTGAATGATTGTGCCCGTATTCTTCTGTAAATTCAAAATGATCGTTCAATCCTGTGGACCATTCCATTAGATTAATCCATCCCTTCATTTAAATATACGAGAATCAATGTCCTCAATCACAGGAACCTTTGGATTCGCTGTGCTCAATCAGGTCAGGATACAGCATCATCATGCATTCGGGACAGAGTCCGTGGCTGAACTGGGCTTCCGAGTGCTCGGAGACATATGACTCGATCTGTTTCCAGTATCCCTGGTCATCACGGATCTTTTTGCATGACGCACAGATAGGAAGCAATCCACTGAGGTGTGTCACTTCAGCGAGAGCGTGTTTTAGCTCCTCATTTGCTTCTGCGAGTTCGATATTCCTGAGCCTGTAGATCTCTTTTTCCTTCTCCTTCTTCTCTGTTTCGTACTGTACCTGCAACTCGTTGATTCTACTGCTGCTATCTTCATTGAAGATCTCGTCATTCAGAGCTTTGTATTTCTTATGGTATTCCAGTGCTTCCCTGAAATTCCCTTTCTGTTCCAGAATTGTGGAAAATGTCTCGCAGCAGTCTCTTTTAAGATCAGGCACCCCGATCTCTTCTGCAAAATCGAACCCTCTCCTGACATATTCAAGGGCCTTGGAAAGGCGATCAGTTGAGGCATATATCACGCTTATGCTGAGGAGTGTATCAACCGAAGCCAGTCTGTCTCCTGTTTCCTCCTCGATCTTTAGTGATCTTAAGAAATACTTAAGCGATTTATCGAAATTCTTAAGGTCCTGGTAAACCGTGCCGATATTGGTCAACGTATGAGAGAACCCCCGTTTATCATTGAGGTTTTCCCTTATTTCCAGAGCTTTCTTATAATATTTCAGTGCTTTCTTTGATTCTCCTGTTTTTCGGTAGATATTCCCAGCGTTGTTGAATGAATTTGCGAGACCTTTTTTAAGTTCAAGTTCCTCGCATATCTTTATTGATCTATTATAGTAATCCAGAGCCTTTTTCCTGTCGCCCATGTTATTGTATATAATTCCAATGTTATTAAGAACAGGTGCGATTCCCGGTTTGTCTTCTGATACCTCAAGAATATTAAGGGCTTTCAGATAGCATTCCAGAGCCTTATCGTACTTCCCCATCCTCCAGTATGTTACACCAATAATATTGAGAGCGGAAGATTTGTCTTTATCATCGATTTCGAGTTTTCTTAAACCATAATCCAGAGCAGCCTGATATTCGCCAAGGCACTGTTTGGCCCAGCAGAGTTCTTTCAGGATAGCGGATTCCAGTTCTTTATCTTCAACACTTCCCAGCAGTTCAAGTCCCTGAATACCGTATTCAATTACCTTCTCTGAATTGACTCCCCTTAATGCCACACATAGATCAGCGATAATTCCTATCCGTTCCAGTTTTTCTGTTCCAGGAAGTATTCTCTCAAGAGCATCCGGGTCTTTTCTGTCAATCGAATCGGTCATATCATCTGTCATTCTGTGAGTCCATATGGCAACATTAGTACAAGATAATACCTATCGTTATTAATACTACTCCTTATGCTTTGAATGTAAATAGTGGAGATGTATTGCCCTGTACGAGATTCCCTTCAACTCGGGGAGCAGGCGTACACACCCAGGACAGGCTCACCACCTGAAGAAATCATTTCAGAGATTCGGCTGCACCTTTTCCGATCATGTATTCAGGATAGAGGCTCTTAAGGCATTCGGGGCACAGGCAATGACTGAACTGGGCCTCCGAATGGTCGGAAATGTAGGATTCTATCTGTTTCCAGTATCCCTGGTCATCACGGATCTTCTTGCATGACGCGCAGATCGGAAGCAATCCGCTGAGGTGTTTCACTTCAGCAAGAGCGTGTTTCAGTTCCTCATTCGCTTTCGCGAGTTCAATATTCCTGAGTCTGTAGATCTCCGTTTCCCGTTCCTTCTTATCGGATTCGTACTTCACCCGCAGTTCATTTATCTTCCGGCTGCTGTCTTCGGTGTATATCTCATCATTAAGTGTTTTGTACTTCTTATGAAATTCGAGCGCTTCCCTGAAATTACCTATTATTTCACAGACCTCGGAATAGGATTGATAAATTCTTTTCCTTATTACGGGGGAATCTATACGGTCTGTGTACGAAAGTCCTTTTCCGGCATATTCATAAGCTTCCTGAAATCTGCCTGTGCTCGAATAGCTCAGGCTGATGGAAAGCAGCGTCTGGGAAGCATCGTTATTGTCACCTTTTTCCATCTCGATCTCAAGCGCTCTGAAGAAACAATCAAGCGCTTTTTCGTGATTATTCATATCATGATGGATCATACCGATATTGGTGAGAACGCGAGCAATTTTCCACCTTTCACCAAGCTTCTCCCTGATTTCCAGAGCTTTCTGATAATACTCCAGTGCTTTCTCCAATTCGTCTGCCCGACGGAAAATACTTCCTGCATTGTTGAGAGAATTGGCGAGATTAGTGTAACAGCCGTGTTCCTCGGATATTTCTATGGCTCTGTTATAGTAATTCAGAGCGCTGCTTTTATCATTCAAGTCGCTGTAGATAATACCTATGTTATTCAGTAATGATGATACTTTCAGAATCTCCTTCGACTCTTCGAATATCCGGAGAGCCTTCAGGAAGTACTCAAGAGCTTGATCAATATTCGACAGTTTATAGTAAATAATACCGATCCGGTTGTACGTGTCAGATTTGCTTATTTCGTCTTTTGTTATATCGGTTATTTCAAGATTTCTGAAACCGAATTCCAGAGCTGTCTGATAGTCTCCGATACACTGATAGGCCCAGCAGAGTTCATTCAGTATTATTGATTCCAGTTTTTTATTTTCGGTTTTTTCTAGCAGTTCCAAGCCCTGCTTCCCGAATTCAATGACTTTCGCGCGATCTGTTTCCCTGTGTGCAACGGTGAGATCCGCAAGAATCCTTACGCGCTCCAGTCCATCTGTACCCCGAAGCTTTTTCTTCAGTGCATTCGGATCCTGTCCGTCTGTTGAATCGGTCACATATACCTGCCATACCTGCTGAGGACTGAACGTTCCCGTTGAGTATCAAAAGACCTGGACTGCCAATTCAACTAACTATTCTCCTTCTTGAGCGCAATGCCGAGTTTATCGATAAGATCGGACAAGCGATATGGTTTGGAAAGAAAACCTGAAATCCCGCTTTCTCCGAATTGCTTTTCAACATCCTTTCTGCTGTAACCACTTGAAATAATTACAGGAATAGCAAGATCTATTTCCCTGAGCCTCGACCAGGTCTCTTTTCCATCCATGTTTGGCATTGTAAGATCAAGAACGACACAGACAATCTGTTCTCGTTTCTCGGTAAGCAGATCAATCGCTTCCTGTCCTCCAGGTGCCGTCAGCACTGAAAATCCCAGTGTTTCCATCATCTCTCTGCCGACTGAAAGAACAGTTTCGTCATCATCAACAAGAAGTACGGTTCCCTTGCAAATCAGTTTATTGTTGTCCAGCAATTCCTCCGACGTTGAATCTGAAGAATCAGTACATGCCGGGAACGCTATCAGTACAGCTGTACCCTTCCCGGATTCACTTGAGACTCTGATAGCGCCCCTGTGACCTCTGACAATTCCTATCACGGCGGCAAGACCCAGCCCCCTTCCGAAGAATTTCGTAGTATAGAACGGATCAAACATGCTGGCAATTGTTTCTTTGCTCATTCCGCAACCCGTATCCGATACTTCGATGAATGCATACGTACCTTTGAGCGTTTCCTGCGTGATATATTCTTCGGGCATTCTAGAACCGTCGAATTCTATTATACCTGTAGCAAGTCTGATGATACCACTCTTTTCTCCAATTGCTTCTGAAGCATTAGTGATGAGATTCATGACTATCTGACTGATCTGTGAAGTATCTGCCTTGATCGGCAGAAGCTTTTCAGCAAGGTTGTAACTGAGAATAATGTTCTTTGATATTGATGTCTTGAGAAGAAAAGCCATCTCTTCAACAACATCGTTAAGACTCAGGATTTCGATTATGAATTTTCCTTTGCCTGAATACGCCAGCATCTGTCTGCTGAGATCTGAAGCCCGCATCGCCGCTTTCTCGATTTGCACGATGTTTGCATGTGTTGAAGAAGATGGAGAAATATCCCTAAGGGCAAGATCAGCGTTACCAAGAATACCGACCAGCAGATTATTGAAGTCATGAGCAATACCACCAGCAAGAACACCAAGGCTTTCCAACTTCTGTGCGTGCTGAACACCCTTTTCGAATTCAAGGCGTTCCTCCTCTGCCTTTCTACGATCCGATATGTCTCGAACAATTGACTGGAGATAGTCCTCTCCAGCGATAGACACCCTGTTCAGAGCCACTTCCGCATGAAACGGAGTTCCGTCCCGTCTGCAGTGAAGCCATTCGAAAAGCTGGGGAATATCCTTGAGTGCTTCTATTGCTCTTGTTTCTCCGGAAACGCGGGATTTAGTACCGTCAGGCTGGAGTTCGGGAGAAAAACGGTAAGGAGATTTTCCGATAATTTGTTCTTTCGTACAGCCGAACATCGTCAGGGTTTCTGGATTACAGTCCACAATCCTGAAATCCTTCATTATGAATATTGCATCCCTTGCTGAACTGAAAAGATTGCGGTAACGCTGTTCGCTTTCCCTCAGCGCGCTCTCCGCCTTTTTCCGTTCCAATATTTCACGCAAGAGCATATTGTGTGAAAGACACCCGGCAAGCGATAACGCGAATTTTGAAACAACACTTCTTAGCTGGTTGATTTCCCTTTTCCCGAAAGGCACTTCTCTGGATATGGAGTAGAGTTTGAGAACACCTATTTCATTCAGTGGAAATATCGTAAACATTCCTCTGTCCGTTCCGCTTTCAGTAACCAGCTCCTTAAAAGTTGCCTCAGAAGAGGATACGCTTACAACTTTGCCGGTTCTGAGTGCTTCAAAAAGCGGATTGGTAATATAAAGGTGAGTTTCCTTCACCTTGAATTCAGGATGGGCATAAATGAGGGTGACTCCATCAGAATCCTGAATTTTCGACAGGAAGACATCTCTGATCCAGACTGATACGAAACTCAAATTCTTTCTCAGCATCAGTATCTTGAGAAACTCGATGCAGTTTTTTCTTACATCGATTGAAGAACCAATCGAAAGCGACAACTCGTAGAGAAGAGAAATTTCCTGAATTACCTTTCCGGAATTCCCACTGTTCCTACTCATACATCACCATTACAACAGTTGTAAGATTCAGATATTCAAGATATTGCTCTCCGAGGGAGGATATCTCTCCCAGAGTCAGGGCTCCTTCAGGAACATCAGCTGGTTGTAATCCACGACTGATAGCCTTGAGTTCCTCAGGATATTCATTTTCAAGAAGAAGTGCTCTGGATATGCAGTCAGCGACGAGACAGTGACAAATCCTGCGTCCTTCAGGTACCCGGCAATCTTCCGCAGCCATCTGTGCTGCCTTGATCAGTGATTCTTTCTTACCTCCAAGAATATCGACTACCGCATTGCCATGAACTTCCCCTCCACAGACAATGTCTCCGTCAGCGGTCAGTGCAACCGTGGCACGTCCTATATTTTCACAACCTTCCCTGAATAATCCGAGAGGGTATTCCTTTGCCAGATCATAAAAGTTGCTTTCAGAGAACTCCCTGCCCGAATCCTTTT
>JAUVUL010000155.1 GCA_030600975.1 Candidatus Aegiribacteria sp. | reverse complement strand
CCGCTCTCTTCTCCTGCAAGAGAAATAAGAAGACTATCATGATTCCGTTCAAGGTAGCGCTGATGGAGCCCAAGGGCCAGTTTCTCGGCCCCGCCCATCTGTAGACTGTTGATGATTTGAAATATCCTCAAGCGGTTCTCTCCCGTTTTCTTCCGTAACGGATCAATGACATTGGACAATTCGAATGAAAATCTAAACCCGGCAATTGGGAATGGAAAGCTCGGAAGATGGATAAGCAGTAATAGAAATGGTGCCGGGGGACAGAATCGAACTGTCGACACACGGATTTTCAGTCCGTTGCTCTACCAACTGAGCTACCCCGGCACCGGAAGAGCCAATTTACGAAAATGGATTCAAAAGGTCAAGCTGTAAGTTGGGGTCGGGTCGGTAAGGCCCGACCCCTTTTGCTACATTATTCTATTACATGCAGCCAGTCTCCGAGCAGATACTGTATTCTGCCGATGAGCAGGCTGATACGGCCCATGACGGTAAAGCCGAAGGTGGCGCCGAAACCAACCATTATCACCCAGATACCAATCTTTGAACCTGTACCGAAGAACAGACCCTTGTGCGGCTTGGAGAAGAAGAAGTAGATAAGAGCAGCTAGGGTTCCAAGGATCATAATAATGTTACCGGTCACCTCGTACCAGGCCATGCCCGACTGGTAGAGGGGTACCATGGCACCCTCCAGCTGTCGAAGCACGTTCGCCTTCATGGTAAGAGGAAAATAAACACCCATGGACGTTCCCATGTAGAAGCCTATGGGATATCTGGACAACCAGGATATCCGCGGAATGAACCTGGTTATATACAGGATTCCAAGAATCCCCGGAATGAGCAGTATCCAGTGATCACCGCTCAGGAGGGGATCGATGAGCCTCGGTTTCACGGTTATCTGGTATGTAATGGCCATTCCGTAACCTGCGGATATACCTACTACGAGATGCTCCGCAAGCCTGTAGATGGGGTTCTCCTTGTAAAGGAAGGAGTAGATTGCAAGCGTGAAGAGCGCGCCTACCCAGATGCCTATAGTCTCATACATTTCCTACCTCCCTCCCTTAAGCAGGGTCTTCTTATGAAAACCTCCCGCGAAGAATGCTATGTTTCCCATTACGATTAGCAAAATTATGAGGAGATGTGCTGCTGACTGGACATCCATCCCGACGAAAGCCTTATCGGTGGAGGGTGTAATGCCGTTCTCAGCCAGAAGAACCTCGTACTCGGCGGCACCCCTCAGCCCTCCCATCTGGCCTATCACCTGTCCTGACTGCAGGTACGGGAAGTAATCCGTGGCCATGACGGCTGTAAGGCCAAAAGCTATAGGCAGTCCTATCTTCTCACGGGCAAATGTTACCCACCACACACAGGCACCGGAGCCTGAACTGGTAAGGGCCAGGTCCACCTCTCTGAGGCTCTTGTGTTCCTGGAGCATGGGCATTTCCCCCGTGGAGTTCCCATGCGCGTCGACAGGGTACTGCGTTTCTATGGAGACGGTCAATCCAAGTATCACCAGGCTGAAGACCGGAGCATAGCCTAAAGCCGCATAATCCCTGCCTTCGAAAACCCATCCGGTGGCTCCATCCGGAAGCTGGTTCCCCTGGTTTTCCCAGGCCTCGACCAGTTCATCCTTTGCTGTGACGCCCGCTTCTCGAAGCTCCCTCCAGTCCTCGAAGTCAACATCCTCATAGAATCCTTCCGTGGTCGGATTGAATACATAGTCCATAGCAGCAAGCATCATTCCATGATGCAGAGGATAGTTCGCGGTCATGAAGACCGGTACATCGTTATAGAACGCGTGGCGCATGACAGCCACTGACATAGGCATATTCTCCGCCTGAGTGCCAGGGGCGAAATCGAAACTGATGAAGATAGCGTTATCGGAGCCGAGTTCATCGACGTACTCGTAAATGCTCTCAACTTCCCTGGTAGTTCTTACAGGCATTCCGAAGTTGATGAAGAACGGAACTATAGACACGACACCTATTCCAAGGAAGATCCAGCGCCGGTCTATGTTAAGCATCTTTCCCCAGATATTCACGGCACTCACCTACTTCCCTGTTCCGCCGAGCCAGTTGCGCTCGACGCCGAATATTATTTTTAAGTTTGTTGCCAGCATGCCGAACCCGACTCCCAGCATTATGGCCCGTTTGGCCGCAAGGTTCGGGTAACGGAGGATCCAGAGCCCTGTTTCCGGCAGCCATCTGCCGAGAAGCTCTCCGATCGGCACCTGGCCAAGCATTACAACCACTGCAGAAAGCAGCAGCACCGTGGCAAGAGCCGATTTGGCCCTGAACGCCCTGAAGGCGGCACTTGCGATGTAGAAGGCCAGCAGGCTGAACATGGTTGCCTGTATGGAAACCTGCACGTGCATGAAGGTGAAATGGAAAATACTGGGCGACTCCATCCCCCCGCTGAGGGATACCGGCCATATGTGCGCCAGGACCGGCATTCCGAACAATGGTATCAGGACAGCATAGCTGTACTGCCAGTTCTTTGCCTTCCTTCGTATCTTGTGTGAATGGATTCTGGTGAGACTTCCGACTCCAAGCACAAGCGCGAACGCAACAATTATTGGAGTCCAGTCCGTGTAGTATGCGAATACGGTCTGCGATATCTGGTGTGGAATGAAATACTGCAGGATCATCAGTATTCCGCCCACCATTACAATCATAAGCGGAACAGTTCTTTTCACTGCTCTTTCTCCTTTCTGGTGGGCTTACTCAATAATCGGAGTGGTTACAAGATCACGAAGCCAGTCCAGGATGTGAGTGTTTGCTACAACATCTATTATGCCGAATATCAGAGCCACTGTAATGAAACTCATTATGATGGCCTTGCAGGCGTCCTGTCCTTTCAGGGCGCCTATCTGTTTGGGTTCCCGTCCAAGGTACGCACTGGCAGCGTAAAGCTCCTCGCCTATCAGTGTATAGTCACATGTGGTTATGAAGAACGGCAGCTGGGTGACGGCGTCGGTTCCGGCTATCTGAATGGCACCGGACAGGGAGCCCGTCTCTGCCAGAAGGAGTGATTCAGCCCAGAACATCCCCAGATAGAAGTTTGTGGCCGGTTTTTCCCTCATCATCATGCCGTTGACTCCAGCGACGAAGGCGAACTGGCTTGTGGTGAGAAAGAAAACCGAATCCGGATCGTATGCGTCGGGACGTCCGGCTTCGAGATATGCCTGTTTAACCACTTCCTCGGCTACAGTAAAAACGATAGGATCACGGTTGGGTACAATGAGCGGCGTCTGATACAGAGCTATCTTCTTGGCCACCCTTCCCAGAATGGTTAGGCTGGCGATGGTGGCCACATCTGCAATGCCGGAAAGCCCCGGAACGTAAAGAACCGGCTTACCCATCTCCGTTGCTCGGCCGATGGCCTCATCGATGGCCTCTATACCGGCTATCGGCCGGAGGTACATTTTCGCGCCCCTCTGAGCCTTGCCGAAATAGTAGAAAATCAGGAAGATGAACAGTCCTCCGGCAATGAGTACCTTTGTTTTGCCGGTATGGTAAATTTCACCTTTTGAAACAATACCAGCTTCGAAGATGGGTCCGAAGAATTCTTCACCATCAACGGTTGTAGACGCAACCCTGTATTCGTACAGAACTCCCGTGCTGATCGGATACTCGGGATCGTAACCATCGATGAACTCCGGCAGCTCTTCCGCAGGGATAACCTCTACAAGGTTCCAGGCTTCTTCGCCTAATTCACCGGCAACGCGCCTGTAGACATTGTAGGCAAAGATACCTTCGGTATTTGCCGGCAACTCAAAAGAAACCAGCAGGTTGTCTCCGGCATCGTTATCCTTATCCTGTACAGTAACCGCGCCAGGTACATCAAGTCCGGGATCAGGTTCCTCCAGCTGTTCTTCTGCAACCGGTGTCAATATTTCGTCATCACCCTGAGCAACTGACAGAGAAGGCAGCAGAAGGAGAATCATGAGGGCTGGAATACCTATCCAGTTTTTCCGCATGGATCCACCTTTCATTTGAATGAACTTATACTTCGAAAAATTCGTTAACTTTGCGGGCCACTTCGGCACCCACACGCTTTGAAGCGGCGGCGCTTCCTGCCCCGATATGAGGTGTAGCCACGGTTCTTTCGAATTCCGCAAGAACATTTCCTTTGGCTGGTTCCTCTTCGAACACGTCGACTCCCGCAGCAAATACCTTCCCGGATTTCATGGCTTCAAGCAGGGCGGTTTCGTTTACCGTACCCCCCCTGGCGCAGTTCACTACGATCACTCCTTCCTTCATAATGTTGAACTGAGGAGTGTCAAGAAGGTAATGTGTTTCGTTATTGTGGGGAATATGAAGGCTTATGAAATCGGACTCCCTGCATAGCGTATTCAGATCAACCTTCTGCGCACCTTCTTCGTCATCGATAAAGGGATCGAAGAAAATAACTTTCATCCCGAATGCCTTCGCCCTTGTGGCGACCTCGCGGGAAATGCGCCCGAACCCGATAAGACCGAGGGTTGAATTCCAGAGTTCCTTGCCTTTACCGTACGCTTTTTTATTCCACTCGCCATTTTTCATGGTGCAGTTCGCAGGACCAAGAAATCGGCTGCACGCCAGCATATGGGCCATTGCAAGCTCGGCTACGGCAACGCTGCTTGCGGCAGGAGTATTCTGAACCGATATACCCAGTGCAGCGGCGTCATCAAGGTCGATGTTATCAAGTCCTACTCCGCCGCGGACTATCAGCTTAAGATTCCCTTCAGCCGCCTTTTCGAGAACGGGTTTTCTGACCTTTGTCGCACCGCGCACAACCAGAGCGTCGAACTGCGGTGCGGTCTCCATCAGTTCTTCAACTGACATGCCTGTTTTTTCAACAACTTCATGACCGCCTTTTCTGATTGCATCCAGAGCATCCTGGGCAACCGGGTCACATATGAGTACTCTTGCCATTTAATACCTCCTGTTTTCATTATTTGAATAAGGATTTGCATCGTATCCCAAGATATTCTACATACTACAGATGAGCCGGATTCAAGTCAATAACAGAGGGGGTTTCGCAACATTCATTCGTTCCTCCGAAGGGGATTTTCATCGTAGCATCCTCTGTCCTTTATCTGCTATTGCAATCGCAGTAAGCCCGAATTTTTCCATTACTTCGGCCGGGGAACCACTGGCGCCGAAACTGTCCCGGACAGATACAGCATCCATCGGAACCGGCATTTCCAGCGCAAGGATCTCTGCCACTGCTCCGAACAGACCACCTGTTGCCTGGTGATCCTCCGCTACAACAACGGCTCCCGTCTTTTCAACCTGTCCCAGAAGCAGTTCCCTGTCAAGGGGTTTTACCGAAACCATATCGATGACCCCTGCTGAGATGCCTCCGGCCTGAAGAATGGATGCCGCCTCGATGGATAAACTCACCATGGCTCCGCACGCAATCAGTGTTATGTCATTGCCTTCTCTCAGCAGATTCCCTCTGCCGATTTTCACCTTTTCATCATTAGTGTAGAGCTGCGGAACGGGATTTCTTCCGAAGCGTATATAAACGGGACCGTCAGCTTCAAGGGAGGCGAGAACAGCTGCTCTTGTCTGATTGGAATCCGCCGGCACGAGGATCTTCATATTGGGGAGTACACGCATGAGGGCCACATCCTCCAGGGCCTGGTGCGTTGCACCGTCCGGTCCAACGCTTACTCCGCCATGCGCGCCGGCTATTCGAACATCAAGATTCATATAACAGATGCTTGTCCTGATCTGATCCCAT
>JAUVUL010000149.1 GCA_030600975.1 Candidatus Aegiribacteria sp. | reverse complement strand
TCATCTGCCTCGAAGGCTTCATCCGATCTTTTTATGCAGTCATCCACGAAACCGGATGATGATATATTCCTCCCGGCACTGTGTGCTCGGCTGAATCTACTCTTGTTGAACTTCTCCATTGCGGCGATTTCTCGCTCTACAATGTTAATCCGGTCCATTATTTGATGATTTTCGGGATCGAGTTTCAGGGCTTTGCGATAGGTTTCTAAAGCTTCTTTCCGCTCACCCTGCTGAATCTGTACTCTTGCAGTCTGTAATAGTTTTTTTACTTTTTCAGCTCCTGTGCCCATCTCCAACCTGCTCCCTCTGGTTGTTAGTGCGAGCTATTTATCAGATTCATAATGCTATTGACTGTAAATCCTTTGTCAAGTGCCGTAAACAAGAAACGTGAATTCCTACTATCTAAAGATAGACAGCAGGCACCGCTTCTGACAACATCCCATTAATAATACTATATCTCAAGAATATCCAGTCCCCTGAAACGCAATTTATACTCATCTCTCAACGATTCCCACAAATCACTCCTGGTTGCCATATCCGCGGCTTTCTCCATGAGATCCGAATCATCTATCAATGAAGCTATCCGAAACGCTGGAACACCGTGTTGTCTTGTACCTGCTACTTCTCCTGGACCCCTCAACTGAAGGTCCTCCTCAGCAATCCTGAATCCATCGTTCATTGAGTCAAGAATAGCCAGCCTCCTGGCTCCCTCAGCACCGCAGTCTTCGCCCTTCATCAGGAAACACCAGGAGTCACTGCCTCCCCTGCCGATCCTTCCCCTGAGCTGATGAAGCTGGCTCAGGCCAAACCGTTCAGCATGGGTCACTACCATAACAGTTGCCTCAGGAACATCGAGCCCTACTTCAACGACTGTAGTACTGACAAGAATGGATATCTCACCTGAAACGAATTTTCCTGTTACCTCAAGTTTCTCTACCGACTTCATGGCTCCTGTAAGCAGTCCGACACCGAATTTACCGAGAGGGCCACGTTTAAGTATTTCAAAGGAACTGGCGGCATCTTTCAGATCCAGCTCCACTGAGGCTTCCCTGAGGGGATAGATTATGTAAGCCCTCTCCCCGTTGCCCAGTCTGTCCAGCAGAAATTCGTACACCTTACTCCTTGAGTCCCTGTTCATCACCCTGGTAGTTGTACTGCCCCTGCCGGGAGGCATTTCATCCAGTACTGAAATATCAAGGTCACCGTATATGGTCATAGCCAGGGTTCTCGGTATAGGAGTAGCCGACATAAGCATGAAATGCGGACTGGGATCACGTTCGGAAAGCAGTTTTTCCCTCTGTTCAACCCCGAATTTATGCTGCTCGTCTATTATGCACAGTCCCATTCCCGGTATGACAACCCTCTCCTCAAAAATCGCATGGGTTCCGATAAGAACATCCAGAGAACCATCAAGAAGGGATTCCAGCAGATTCCTTCTGTGTGAGGCTTTTGTACCCCCAGTCAGCAAACCGCATCGTATCCCAGCTGGTTCAAGCATACCGCTGACCGTTCTGTAATGCTGGGAAGCCAGAACTTCCGTGGGAGCTACCATAACGGCCTGGTAACCCGACCTGCAGCAGAGGTTGCAGGCGGCCGCGGCGACGACCGTCTTGCCTGAGCCCACATCCCCCTGAAGTAATCTTCTCATGGGAACATCCCGCCTGAGATCTGCGGCAATTGCTTCCAGTACTTTCTGCTGCGCCCCCGTGAGGTTGTAAGGCAGACTGCTGACGAATCCCTTAAGAGAACCATCGGGCGGAATCATCTTTATCCCCGTTCTTTTCGTTGCCTTAATCCTCACATAGTTGAGGAGAGACTGATGAACGAAGAGTTCTTCAAGAGCAAGTGCTCTCCGGGCTCGGGAGCCCTCGAAAGGGTCATCCGGAAAGTGCAACTTGCTGATAACTTCGGAGCGGTTCTGAAATCCCATAGAATTAAGAACATCGGGAGGAAGTACTTCGGGTACTCCCGAAACGTACTCATCCAGAACGGTCTCAATGAGTTTCCTCATTACGCCCTGCGTAATACCCGCGGTAAGGGGATATACGGGAAGCACAAGCCGTGTATCCGAGTCCTGTTCATCAAGGAATATCAATTCAGGATGAACAATGGATATGCCGCCGAAATAATCTATCCTCCCGCTGGCAATTACCCGTGTTCCGGCCTTTAGTCTACCTGCAATGTATCTGAAATTGAAAAAAGTAAGCTTCAGCTCCCCTGTATTATCCCGAAGAATTGACTCAAGTCTATTTTTCCCATTCTTCGATTTCAGATACACCGATGAAACAATTGTCCCGGATACATTGACTTCTTCACCGGGAACCAGACTGCGGATCGAGGTTATAATCCTCCGGTCATTATAGCTTCTCGGCACGTGCAGAAGGAGATCGAAGATGGTTTCAATCCCAAGCCTTGACAGCTGCCTGCCTCTGGCGGGGCCGATTCCCTTCAGGTACCTTACATCAGTTTTAAGCATTCTTCCCTTCGATGTACTTATGAAAATAAACTAAAGTTTCTGCGGCATTCATGCAAGGTCGACGACAGGATAAATAAAAGGGGGTTGACGAAAGGTTCCTCAGGAAGTAATGAAGGCGGAACCGTGAAAACACCTATGGAGGTAGACACCCAAGATGGAGTTAATAACCAGAGAGACGCTTGAAGAAGTCATAAAGAACAATCCCTATGACATTGACGCTCGCCTCAACCTTGCTGAAATCATTCGAAAGGACAGAAGTCCTGAGGAAGCTCTTGATATGTACGATACAGTAATTGAACTGGACCCTGATAATCCCCAGGTCTACCTTGGTAAGGGCTTATGCTGGGCGATGTCACTACTTGATAATATCCCGACAAAAGAGATCTGGGACATGGAGCTCGATGAACAGGAAATGATCGACAAAGCCATGGAATTCCTTGAACAGGCCGCTGAACTTGATCCAGAGCTTACTGAAGCTTACAACACCATGGGAAGACTTTTCGCGATAATTGCCCAGGAAGAAGACGCCGTAGACATGTTCAAGCAGTCACTCCAGATTGATGCTACACAGCTTGATGTACTTGAAGATCTAAAGGAGATCACGGGTAAACCCGTCTGGAAGATACTTGACAAGGGTACCTGGATGGGTGAGGAAGAAGAAGAGTAACAACCGCAAAAACAAGGAGCTTATTACTACTCGGAGGGTTGTAAAGCTCTAGCTCTCACAAGACTGGTTATAGTAGCAGCTGCGGGACAATTCTCCCGAAACTGTTTTTCATGCAGTCCGGTCAGAAAATCAATTTCCGTTCTTCTGCCGGCTACGATATCCTGAAGCATGCTGCACCTGTTGAATGATGATTCAAGCAGGAAATTCAGCATTTCCCTCGCCTTTTCTACCGCGGTATCCCTCAGAATCACAGGGATCACTCCGGTCAGTTCCGTGAAAAGTATATCCACAACCGTACCTAGACCGGCTTCAAGCAGCTGGTTGTTCCTGAGGCCCGAGAGAGCACCCAGCGGGTTGATAACACTGTTCGTCAGCCATTTGGACCAACGTACAATCTCAATTTCGAAGGTTTGAACAAGATGTAGAGAACTCTCCCTGAAAAGATCATGTGCCCTGCCCCCGTAAGATACATAAAGATCGCCTTCAGCGGTTCCAACAAAGTCTTTGTCCAGGAGGTGAAAACCTGCGGTGAGAACGGCTGGTTCAACTCCTTCTTTCCAGGATTCCCCCCATTCCTCTTCAAGGCCCATTCCATTCGTAAGGCATATGCAGCGCCCATCACTGGAATTCATGGCAGGTTTTGCGGCACATTTCAAATCGTAGGCTTTTAAGGCCACAATACAGAAATCACAGTGGATGCGATCTCCGGCTTCGATTTTCTCGATAACAGCTCTTCCTGAATAGGCACCGGAGGATTCAAGCTTCATTCTCCCCCTGCCACTTCCAGGCGGGCCCGCAAGGAAAACATCCAGATAACTTGAAAGGGTGACGGCCAGCCCTTTGCCAACGGCGCCGTCACCCCAGATGATTACTGATCTATTTTTTTGCTGCACTTTTTTCAGCAGGCTTCTTTACTTTTTTCTCAACTTTTTCTTTGACTTCTTCGGCCTTTTCCTTAATCTCTTCGACCTTTTCCTTACCCCTCTCTCTGGCCTGCTCGATCTTATCACTGATTTCCTCAAGTTTCTTGATCGTCTCCTCGTACTTCTCTTTCCCGGCGGTGGAAACCTCGTCGATCATCTTCTTTCCTTCGGCTATCAGCTTCTCAGCTTCAGCCCGGAAATGGGTGTAGAATTCCTCACCCTTACCGTAAAGACCTTCAGTCGTTACACGAACCTTCTCCCTTGTCTCCTCGCCTTTTGCAGGCGCGTAAAGAAGAGCGACTATCCCTCCAGCCAGAGCTCCCGCTACGAATGCCCAGAATTCACCCTTGCCGTTTTCAGCCATCGTTATCTCCTTTCATTCTCCGCAACATTTCTTGTATTTCTTCCCACTTCCGCATGGACACGGATCGTTCCTGCCGACCTTGGGATTCTCCCTTACAATCGTTACCGGTCTTCCACCTCTTCTCTGCGGTTCCTGTCCCTGAACAGAACCTGCAGCAGGAAGGGCTGAAGAGGGATGCACAGCGTTACCGCTTACATGGCGGTTCTCCGGAAGACCGGTCCGTGCATTCCTGGGCCATAAGGAAAGCACCTGCCTTACAGCGAGCTTATCAATCCTGTCAAGCAGTTCCTCAAAGAGACCGAAAGCTTCTTTCTTGAATTCCACAAGGGGGTCACGCTGTGCGTAAGCTCTGAGATTTATACCTGATTTCAGATGGTCTATCCCGTACAGGTGTTCCCTCCACATGGAATCAATGGAACTGAGAACCGCCCTTTTTTCAAGCTCGGCGGACAGTTCCTGGCCTATCTTCTCCTTCTTCATGTAATAGTATTCAAGAACCTTATCCGCAGTAATGCTCCTTGCTTCCTCGGCGGACAATTCTCCAGACTTAAGGTTAGAAAGATCGAACCTTGTTCCGGAGATTTCCCCCAGCAGAAACTGTGCCCTCTCCTGATTCCATTCCTCAGCTTCGATTTCATCAGGTATTGCATCAACAAGGATGTGCCGCGTTACAGCACCGATCATATCGATTACTTCTTCTACGAGTTCTTCCCCGGTAAGGGCCTGAAGTCTCCTGTCGTAAATGACTTCTCGCTGCCGGTTAACGACATCATCGTACTCCAGCAGATGTTTTCTTATCCCGAAGTTGTACTCTTCAACCCTTTTCTGCGCTCTCTGTATGGCCTTTGTGAGAAGTGAATGCTCGATCGGTTCACCTTCATCCTCTCCTCCACTCTTTTTCATAAAATCAATGAGTTTTTCCGAGGCGAACAACCTGAAAAGATCATCTTCAAGTGAAAGGTAAAACCTGCTGGCTCCGGAGTCTCCCTGGCGACCGCATCTTCCACGAAGCTGCCTGTCTATTCTTCTGGATTCATGTCTGGCTGTACCAATAACGAAAAGTCCACCGGGAACGGCATTACCGCTTCCATCAGTTATTTCCTTTATCTCTTCGGCCAGTTTTATATCGGTTCCCCGACCGGCCATGTTGGTGGCGATCGTAACCGCACCTTGCTGACCCGCCCTGGTAATGATCTCAGCCTCCTGCTTATGATGTTTTGCATTCAGAACGCTGTGAGGAATTTTTCTTGCTTTCAGCAGCTTGGCGAGCAATTCCGAAATATCCACCGAAACTGTACCCACCAGTACCGGCTGCCCCATCGAATGAAGCCGCTGAATCTCATCG
>JAUVUL010000324.1 GCA_030600975.1 Candidatus Aegiribacteria sp. | reverse complement strand
GTATATTGAAAACAGCCTCAGGAATTGTATCGGTATGAAGGGGGTTCCTCTGAAGATCATCTATAGAAAGAGGAAGCACTGATATGAGCCTCTGGCCGGCTATTTTCTACGTTGTCGCAGCATTTCTTTCAGGCTCGATACCATGGTCATGGCTT
This sequence comes from Candidatus Aegiribacteria sp., assembly GCA_030600975.1. Lineage (GTDB taxonomy): Bacteria > Fermentibacterota > Fermentibacteria > Fermentibacterales > JCC-6 > Aegiribacteria. The sequence continues at coordinate 3,219 of JAUVUL010000324.1, read as the reverse complement.
CTGGGTAAATTCAGGGGAATTGATATCAGAAATGAGGGCTCGGGGAATGCCGGTGCTACGAACCTCTTCCGGGTATGCGGCAGAGGAGCCGGTCTTACCGGTTTGTTTCTTGATACACTGAAAGGAGCCCTTCCCGTCCTTGCGGCGAAATACGGGATAACAGGTATCGCGCCTCCCGCCGGAGACTGGATTATGGCGGTGACGGCCATCTTTGCGGTTATCGGTCATGTTTTCAGCCCCTGGCTGGGATTCAAAGGCGGAAAGGGAGTGGCAACAGCCCTGGGAGTCCTGGTGGTTCTGTCGCCCCTGACTGTAGCCTCAGGTCTTGTTGCCTTCGCACTGGTTCTTTCAACTACAAGATATGTTTCTCTTGGGTCAATATCCGCGGCAGTGGCCGTGATACCTTCTGTATTCATCTTTGAGCCCGATAAGCTCCCTGTTCAGATGATCATATGCCTTCTTGCAGTGCTGGTTATGGCTCGGCATAAATCGAATATCGTCAAACTATTGCGTGGGAAAGAGAACAGATTCAGTTTTCATGGTGATAAAAATGCAGGCTAGATGGAATACGGGAAGGCTGGTCCTTCTCATGGAAAGCCTTGTCGCGAAGGATCTCAAAGTAAGGTACAAGAGGTCGATACTCGGCTTCGCCTGGTTTCTTCTTAAACCCCTCTTCAGTATGGTTGTCTACTATTTCGTATTCACAAGAATACTTCGGTTCGGCGGAGCGATACCCCACTTCTCTCTTTTTCTTCTGACCGGGCTGCTGCCATGGAATTTCTTCTCATCATCTCTGAGTGCCACCACCTCCAGCCTTCTTGATAACCACAGGCTGATAAGGAGTATATATTTTCCAAGGATGGCCCTCCCGGCAGCCGAGGTTGCGGCCAATCTTGTTCACCTTCTCCTTGCCCTCCTTGTGCTGGAGGTTCTGCTGATTACCTTCGGACATTATCCGGGATTGTCAATCATTCTTATACTGCCTGCACTTGTTCTTCTGACGATGATGACGGTTGGAATCGGAATGATGCTTTCCATAGGAAATGTCTTCTACAGAGATGTCAAGCAGTTCATAGAGATTCTGCTTCTGGCATGGTTTTACGCATCTCCCATAATATATCCGCTGGATTCCATAGGTGTTGATATTATTGAGTCTCAGCGACTGCTGCAGATACTGAAATTCAATCCCATATCCGGTTTCATGGAGATCATGCACTCTATTTTCTACCTGGGAACGTGGCCGCCTTTATGGTGCTGGATATCCCTGGGTTCATGGTCAATCATTTTCCTGCTCACAGGCATGGCCATCTTCAGGAAGGCCGAACCTGTGGTTGTAAAGGAGTTATAGTTGAAACCCGGCGGAATCCGCATGAAGGATGTTACACTGTATTACAGACTTTACCACGATAGAGCGGTTACCCTGAGGGAAACAATGCTGAACCTGTTCAATAGAAGAACCAGGGTTGAGCACTTCAGGGCACTTGCTGATGTCAGCATCAATATCGAACCCGGCGAATCCGAGGCGATCATAGGATCAAATGGTGCCGGAAAGTCAACCACGCTCAAAATACTTGCAGGTATTTACAGGCCCACTTCGGGAACTGCGGATTCGGCGGGAAGAATCGCTTCCCTTCTTGACCTGGGGGTTGGTTTCCATCCGGATCTCACAGGAGAAGAAAACCTGATGCTTAACGGTGCCTTGCTTGGTCTTAACAGGAATGAAATGAAAAAGCTGGTTCCTGAAATTGCAGATTTCGCACAGCTATCACGTTTCATGGACACTCCTGTCAAATACTATTCCAACGGCATGTTCATGAGGCTGGGTTTCAGCCTGGCAACTGCTGTTGATCCGGATATACTGCTCATTGATGAAGTCCTTGCTGTAGGTGATGTAGGATTTCAGGATAAATGTTACGATCGCATACGGGATTTCAGGGAAAAGGGCAGGACAATTATCTTCGTTTCCCATGACCTTGAAGCCGTCTCAAGACTCTGTGAAAGGGCTATCTGGTTGCATGAAGGTAGAGTAGAGATGGATGGGGCTGCGGAGGATGTTCTATCGGGATATCTTGAGCCTGCAAACGTACAGAAGAAGTACATTTCTACAATTGCAACCCCGAAGGAGTGGGGCACAAGGGAAATATGGTTCGATTCGGTCATCCTGAGGAATGCAGACGGCGCTACCGTCAGCACGTTTCAAAGGGGAGAGAGGATCGTTGTTGATACCGTTATAAAGAGTCGGCTTTCTTCCATTGTTGATAACGTAGTATTCGGCTTTTCGATACACAGGAAAGACGGAGAAACGGTGATAGGATCGAATAATCTTGAGATGAACCAGCCCCTGTTGAGCATCCGCGGATCGGTCAGCTCCAGGATCGAGATCGATCTGGATATTGCGGAACCGGGAACCTATCTTCTGGGGCTTGCCCTTACTGATCCTGAGGCAAGCATAAATTATCACTGGCAGGAGTTCTTTTATCCCATAACACTGATAGAGGAGAGGAAAGATCCGCCTCTGAGGCTTTCCAAAGCTGTCTGGATCCAGGAATGAAACTGCTCCTGAAATACAGATATTACATTATCGTTCTGACGGTTCTGGTGCCCAGGATCGCATGGTTTCTTCTACTGGGAGGTGGTCTGCCCGAACCGCCGAGGGACCAGAACCTTTACCTGCCAATAAGCGGGAGGATTCTCGAAGGCGAAGGGATCTCATACGGCAGAGAAATGGGCCTGCTCAGAAACACCATGGCCAGAGAAGCGGAGTCTCTCAGTAACTGGACTCGGGATCCTGAGTATATCTTCGGCATAATACCTGTCGAGACTCCCACAGCTTCAATGGAACCGGGATATCCTGTTCTTCTTGCAGCTGTATTCATGATAACCGGGCCATGTACAGGAGCTGTTTTTCTTCTGAATTCGATCTTCGCGCTTCTTGGAGCACTGGCGGTGTGGAAACTGGTAAAGGAGAACTGGGGAGAGAAGCAGGCTTTACTTGCAGCCCTGATCTGGTCGATCTACCCATATTTCGTTTATTACAGCGCGTACGCGATGACCGATATAATTCATATCTCTCTGCTTCCGGTCATCCTGCTTCTGACTTTGAGGGCGGCATTGAAAACAGGCGCAGGTTTCACTTCAGGACTGGCATCAGGTATCCTCTTCCTGATCAGAAGTACCGCGATTTTCCTGGTGCCGTTGCAGCTGACCTGGCTCTTTGTT
>JAUVUL010000384.1 GCA_030600975.1 Candidatus Aegiribacteria sp. | reverse complement strand
GGTATGTCGGTGTTCAACGGAATACTCCATTCATTTCTCAGTCCACGTCAGAAGATCCGAAGTAATAGGTTCCGAGGGTAGTATTATCACAAGGTTGTTGTCCTTCTCTCCCGCCCGGAATACCGGAATTGTATCATGATCTGCCGTAATTACATAACTCTCAAGTTCACTTTCATATACTGCGAAGCGGGGCACTGTCATAAGCTCTGAGAATCGGGCTTCAATAGCCGGAAGTTCCCCTGAATATATTGCATATCCCGGTCTTTCCTCAACGAAACGAATACCGCTCCCTCCCGCAGGCCAGAAATTCACCGTACAATCAGTTGGAGGAAACACAAGGAAGAGCTCGCTGCTTGCGACAGATATCTCGGCAACAACATTCCCGGGTCTTATCCGCTGATCGGCTGCGATAAGAATTCCTGTAGCGGTACCCTCCAGTGGGGATAGATACGGAGTTCTCTCATTGGACAGCAGGGAATCAAGAAGTAGTGTCAGGCTATCCACCTTTTCCTGCAAAAGCGTATCTGAAGGCAGCATGGCAGAGGCCATGTCAAGTTCCATGGAAAGCCTTTCCATCTCAACAAGACGAAGGTCTTCCAGGAACTGAAACAGGGTATCACCCTCCTGGATCTCCTGCCCGGAGGAAACGTATATATCGGTAACCACTGCCGATCCCTCCCCTGACCATTGCAGCGATACTGTGTCCGGCGGTGAGACCTCGAACCTGAATCCTGGAACTTCCGAAGCAAATACAGTTACAGACTCATGCCGGGTGGAAGGTACCGCCTCCCTCGCTTCCTTAGCTGAGGTGCAGACCGACATTAACATCATTCCGGCAAGGAGAATGCTGAAAGGTACTGGACAAATCGTGCTGCGGGAAGTACTTTTCATTGGTTCAAATACATCTTGTCACTCAAATCATGAAAGAAGAAGCATGAAATTCCTGTTACATCCTTCTGTCATTGCGCTGTTTCTGGTTTCAGTGCTGATCCTTTCGGGATGCGGTGAGACCAGAACATCGGGTTTTTTCGCCGGGTTATCCACTACACGGACCGCAACTTCAGATACTACCGGCATATATACCACAACAGCCTTCTCAACATCACCTGAAGCAAACGATACTCTGATGAACTGCACTTTTGACTATATACTGGCGGAACCATTCGGTTCCTCATGCTATTACGAAGTCTACAACGGATCGATGCATATAGACAACTCCATTTTTGCAGAACCGGTTATGCTTCTTTCCACAGCAGGTCTCATCGATGACGGCCTTGTCGAAGCCCAGTTCGACCTTGTGGATGCGCCTTCCCACTGCGTGGTGGGACTGATTGTGGGGGCTGAATCGACTCGGAGTTTCCTGCTCCTTGGAGTTAATTCCAGGGGACAGTACACGATTCAAAGGTCTATCAACGGGCTCTGGCTGCCCGTAATGGGACTCGATCCCTTTGAATCCAGCAGACTTCTCCCGTACAGCCAGCCTGGAGTGGAAGTATCGGCGCTGATTCACGGCAATTACATTGACTTGAGGGTAAACGGACAGCTGATACAGGTTGTAAGGACCTCAATGCCTGCTCTGGGTCAGGTGGGAATATTTGTTGATGGATATGTGAACACGAACCTTGACCGCATCACTGTGATACCGTCGCAATGATACAGCTCATTGTCTCGTTCCTGATCCTATGGTCACCAGAAACGGGCAGAACAACCTGCCTGAGCTACACCGATCCCGATCCTGCCGACTATAACGCGCCCAGCGGGATACCTGTTCTCATGTATCACCATGTCAGCGATCCTGTTAACGGGTATTACGGAGTCTCCACAGGCAGACTGCGTATGGACCTTCAGCTTCTGGACGAGGCCGGATTCTTTCTGATAACTCCGGAGGATATCGAGAACGGACTGATGCAGGTTCCACTGGATCGCAGACCGGTAATGCTCACATTCGATGATGGATGGCAGGACAATTTCAATTTTATCGTAAGGGGAAACACGGTCGAGATCGATCCTATGTGCGCGGTATCTATCCTTGAGGATTACTGTGATGAACATCCGGAGTTCGGCCGTGGCGCAACCTTCTTCATCTCCTGGGATAAAATCCCCTTCGGCCAGGAGGAATTCGTACTGGAGAAGTTCAACCTCCTTCTTGATATGGGCTACTCCATTGGAAACCATACGAACATGCATGCCGATTTCATGGTTCTCCCCCGAACCAAATGGGAGAATTCCGTGATCACGCCTATGATCAAATTCCACAGAAGACTGGGCCTCAGAACCTCCGAGATATTCGCAATGGCTTACCCGGGAGGCAGATTCCCAAAGGGTGTGGGAGCCGAGGAGTACCTGGCCGGATTCCGGTTCATGGAGAGGGAAGCTGTGAGAATCGGCTTTCTGGCCAATGGGAGCGTTTCCTCTTTAGGACGCCTTCTTGATTCACCTGAGGGCTGGTTCCGCATTGGAAGGCTCGATATGAGCCAGTACAGTGTAAGACAGCTTCTTGGCTGGAGGAATATCATGACAACCGGTCAAAGGGATGACCTGCACTATCAACTCAGACCCCGGATTCCTTGATCCGGTAGCTTTCTTGACTTCCT
>JAUVUL010000051.1 GCA_030600975.1 Candidatus Aegiribacteria sp. | reverse complement strand
GGCAATAGCCCCTAAAGAACTTGCTCAACTCTTTCGTAAACAAGGGAAAGATATTAGCATGGATACGGAATTAAAGATAACCAAGGTGTTTGACTCCAGAGATATTCCTTCTCCGGGAGGAATATCCTTTATCTTTGCGTCAATCTCGCCATCAGGGATATTATTGAGACAGTATTTCAATATTTTTGCCGATTCAAATGATTCAAGTATGCGAACAACAGCTTTATCGAAAACATCACCGTTCCTGGTTACTATCATGTCCCATTCCATCTCCTGGTACGCGCCGTAGGGGGAATCCTTCCTTACGTCACGGGCAACGCCGGAGGCCCTGGATGTGGGTCCCAGCGCGCTGAAGTCAATGGCTTCCTTGTAACTCATGACACCGACACCCTTGAGTCTGGCGTGGAGTACAGGGTCGTCAAGAACGGCTTTCTTCAGCATATCAAGGGTTGGAAGTATGGAATCGATCTTCTTGAGGCAGATTGGAATATCCTCCGATTTAATGTCTCTTCGAACACCACCGGGTTTGAACATGGCATAGGCATTCCTGTTGCCTGAGAGAATCTCCATGACGTCCAAGATTTCCTCGCGGAGTTTCCAGGCCCACATATAAACTGTGTTGTAACCCAGGAAATGTCCGGCCAGTCCCAGCCAGAGAAGATGAGAATGAATTCTTTCGCCCTCTGCGATGATGGTTCGGATATACTTCGCCCTCATGGTTACTTCCATGGGAAAGATATCCTCAACAGCTCTTGTATAGGCGAAGGGTTGGCTTGTGCAACAGATGCCGCAGATCCTCTCGACTACGAATGTGCTATTCTCGAATGTTTTCATCTCCGACAGCTTCTCGATGCCCCTGTGGTTGTATCCCATTCTCATATCGATATCAACAACGGTCTCGCCCTCAACGGTAAGGGTAAAGAATTCCGGCTCCTCCTGAAGGGGATGATATGGTCCAATAGGTATTATCGTTCTACCCATTACACACCCCTTGTCCTGTCGGCTGATTCATCCCACTCCTCGTAATCCTGCCTGAGGGGGAATACCCCTTCCGGCCAGTTATCTGCGAGCAATTGTCTTCTGGGATCAGGGTGGCCAATGAAGGTTATTCCCAGCAACTCACTCATCTCCCTCTCTATCCAGTTGAAAGCCTCGATTTCCTTTGCAAGAGACTCGATCTCAGGCTTCTCCCCGTCAAGGAAAACTCGTAGTGAGATAAGCAGATTGATATCCTCAACAATGAAATGGTAGAGAATCTCAATTTTCGGAGGCAGGTCAGTAGCTGTGGCGATATTGAACCTGGCGCCAATATTTCTGAACAGATAAGTTCCGATTCTCACGATGGATTCCGGTTTAATATCCACATATACTCGCGTATTGGACTTGTCCTCCAGATCAAGTATATCCGCGTGAAAACGGCTGGTGAAATCCAGAAGTACTTCTTCTCTTATCATTTGGCGCCGCCAACTTTCTCAATCAGTTTTACCACACCTGCGATCATCGCTTCCGGTTTTGGTGGGCAACCGGGGATGTACACATCCACAGGTACTATCTTATCAAGCGGTACCGGGCAGTTGTAACTGTCCTTGAAAATCCCCCTGGATCCGGCACAGGTTCCGATTGCGATAACCAGGCATGGCTTGGGAACCTGCTCGTAAAGGGCTTTCAGCCGCTCAACGGACATCCTGTTACAGGAGCCGGTAATAAGCAGAACGTCCGCATGCTTGATACTTCCGATCAGCAGCATCCCGAAACGTTCGATATCGAACCTGGGGGTAAGACAGTCCAGTATTTCAATATCACAGTTATTGCAGCTGCCTGTAGACAGATGAAACACCCATGGCGATTTCAGCAGTGCTTTCAATTTCAGGCTCATTACAGTTGCAGCCTTACCCTTCTATAAACCTTTTAGTGCCAGTACAACAGCAACAACAGCGATCAATGTTATCGGACCCCAGAAAAATCTGACAGCCTGATCTATCCGTACCCTCGGGTTGGTATTACGGATGACTGTAATTATCGCTACAATGCCCACGTATTCAAGGACCGTCCAGAGGATGTTTATCCCGTTCAATCTTAATCCGCCGAAGAAGAGGATTATCAGGAAGAACGGCAGCACGAAGAAAAGCATGTTCTTCATGAGTTTGAATATGGCAAGCCCCGGGCCGGAGTATTCTATAAGCGCGCCGCCAGTTATTTCCGTTTCGGCTTCAGGGATATCAAAGGGAACCAATGCAAGCTTCGCCTGAACGCATAGAATAGCGACTGTCAGAGCCAGTATGCCGGAAATATTACCGGCAAATACTCCCCCTGCCTGGCTATCGATGATAACGCTAAGACGAATGGAATGTGCGTTGATCACCGGAACAAGAGCTGCAAGAATGAAGGGAAGCTCATATGCAATAACAAGTTTCATCTCCCTTGAGGCTCCCAGGCTGGCCAGGGGATTTCTTGAGGCGAATCCACCGAGAATAATGCTGAGTGAGGGAATTGCGAGAAGATAGATCGCCACGATCCAGTCTCCCATGAAACCCTCGGAGAAGAACTGATTGACCCATAACAGTGTCGCAACTGCTATCACACCGGAGATCCCTATAACCGGGGCTATAAGGAAAGTTCTCTTCGAAGCCCCTGCCGGTATGACGGTTTCCTTGCCCAGAAGCTTCACTATATCGATGATAGGCTGAAGGAAAGGAGGACCCACTCTGTACTGAACCCTTGCTGTGACTTTTCTGTCTATCCAGCTGGTAATAAGACCAAGAACCGCTGTAGCTGCAAAACCGAAAACAAGCAGGTAGACGAATGTCATGCCTTGCTCCTGTCCCAGTGTGTGGAGTGGACAACCAGGCGGTTGCCCAGTTCGAATATGTTCTCTCCCTCAACTTTTCCTTTGACTGATGACAGGGCGCCATAAGGGCAGGTTGGAATACAGGTATAATCCCCCCTGCTTTCGCAGTAATCACAGATATTTGCAAGATACGGCACGATCTCAGGATATATGGTTCCGTAAGGACAGGCGTGCGAGCAGGAACGGCAGTTAACGCAACGTAAAGTATGCCTTACAAGCATATCTCCGCCTTCTAGCTTCTCAAGAGCGTCTCTGGGGCACGAGTTAACGCAGTGAGGTTCTTCGCACTGTCTGCAGATAAGGGCGTAGGTTGCAAGTTCAATAAGGGAAATCATTCCGTTGTTAATATGATGGTAGAAATAACTGCATTCTATGACACATTCATCGCACTGATCGGAATTGCATATATCAAGATCTATGAAAAGCCTTTTTCCGCCTTTCTTCTTCGAAACAGCGTCGATGCTCCCATGAAGCTGATCAAATGTTGTTTTGTTCATCTCCATAGGTGTCCTACTCCCATATCCCGGGGAAATCCCGGATCATATCGTAAGTGAAGACGGGACCGTCCTTGCAACAGTAATAGGGGCCTATTCTGCAGTGTCCACACTTGCCGAAACCACAGGACATGTTTTTCTCCATGGAAAGATAGATATTCCTGTCCCGAACCCCGAGTTCCTGCAGCTTGAATGTCGCGAATTTCATCATTATAGGCGGACCGCAAACAATAGCCTTTACCCGTTTAAAATTCACATCAATATCATCCATTATCGTTGTAACAACCCCCACGGGGCCGTTCCAGGAATCGTCACCCTGGTCAACAGTAAATCTCATATCGATGTCGTCCCGTTTCATCCACCCCTCAAGCTCCTTGCGGAAGAGGAATTCCTCTGGGTCTCTGCATCCACCTCTGTAGACAAGCCTGGAAAATTGATCTCTCATGTGGAAAAGACCGTACATAAGAGTCCGGACCGGCGCGAGTCCAACACCACCACCGATTATCAGTATATCCTGGCCTATGAATTTCGTGAGAGGATACCCCTTACCCAGCGGTCCCCTCAGTCCGACAGTATCACCGGGTTTCAGTTCGTGAATGGCATCTGTGACTTTTCCAACCTTTACAATGGTTATCTCCATCGTTTCCTTGATCTCTGAATCCGATGATGGAGTGAACGGAGCTTCACCTGCACCGGGAACGGAAAATTCCATGAACTGCCCGGGCTTGAAAGTGAGCTCTTCCTTTGGCTTAAGAAGGAATGTTTTAATTGAAGGTGTTTCGGTTGTAACTTTCAGTACCTCTGCTTCAATTGAGCGGTATGGATTTTTCATCATATTTCCAGTCTTGCCAGGACTTCTCTTATGTCTATCTTGCCGGGACATGCGGCTGTGCATCTGCCGCACCCAGTACAGCCGATCTCATTGAGCACTTCAGGGAAAAAGTTGAACTTCTTTTCAAATCTGTTTCTAAATCTCATCCACAATCTGTCCCGCGGGTTCTCTCCTCCGGCCACCCTGGCAAAATCATGTATCATACATGAATCCCATATTCTGAACCTTGCGAGTTTGCCATTAGCTTTCTGATCGTACAGAAGGTAGCAATGACAGGTTGGACATATTGTATTGCAGGCTCCGCATTCCACACAGTCTTCGGAAGCATCTTTCCAGATATCCGATTCGTACTGTTTTTCTATGATTCGTTTCAGTCTGTCCGCAGCTGGAATTCTCTTCTTCTTAGCTTTCCTCGTTACTTCTGATTGTACAGTACTTCTATTCTGATCGATAGCCTTTTTCTGAGGATCAGTTGCTTCAACAAACAGGTTCTTATTGCTTTCAACGAGATCAAGGCCTTTATCACTTCCCGTAGTAACGATAAAACCGTCATCAACGGGAGAAAGGTTTATATCATATTCAGAATCCGGCCAGGGATCGATACCTATCGCTGTACAGAAACATGTTTCGCCAACACCCGTACAGTCAGCGGAAATAATCAGCCCCTCTTTTCTGGCTTTCATGTAAGTGGGATCACCGAATTCATCGTCTATGAAAACGAAATCAAGTATTTTGAAACCTTTCAGGTCACAGGCCTTGGCCCCAACAATGCAGGGAGGTTTATCATCCCGTAAGATATCCGGCTTGAAATCTTCAGCAACCTTTTCACGGCCCAGGAAGTAGAAAGACTTGAGGGGATCGAATGATCTGATCGCGCCTATTTCATAATCGGTATCTGACTCGCCCAGTAGTGAATAACCGGTACCGTCCCCCATAGTACGGGGAACATATACCCTGTAATCCCCCCTGAGGGACTCAAGAAGTTGATCGAGATTACCCCGTTTTATGAAAAGCATTGCAAAGAAATAGAGATGAGAAACAGCTTTGTCAAGGGGTTTGAAGGAGCAGATTCAGTTCATATTGATATCCATTTTCATAGTACTATCAGACAAGTAGTTACAATTAGAACAATCAAGGCAGTGAACGTTCTTATCTGATACACACTTGCTCTTCACCGTTTGAATTCATACCCGGATGACCGGAATATCCCTGAAGCAGTCCATACACTACTTCTTACTGAATGAGATCAGACGTGAATACTCCCCTGACTTTTCAGCAAATCGCTCTGATTCGAGAATTCTGAAACCGCATTCTTCCGCATCTGACTGAAATTTCTCATATCCCGAGTAAAGATCAGTATTTTCCGCAAACTGTACGAATTCCGAAAGAGAAATCAAATCCCCGGTAAATGGAAGCTCTGAAACCATGATAATGAAATACCCACCCACCTTCAATGCTCGATAAGTTTCTTTCAGGAACACGGAAATACCGGAGATTTCTGGAAGTGCCTGCAGCATCATGACGGTATCAATACTCTCTGTCCTTACCGGCAATTGTCTCACATCACCGCCAACCGCCTCGGAAGTACGGCTTCTGCCAACATACTTGAAACGGTACTGAATATTCCCCAGGCACTTCAGATCCCGTTCAATTGCCAGTGTCTGTCTCAGGTTTCTGTTGAGAAATACCTGATGGGATACGGCAGAACCTCCACCGGAAGCGAGATCCAGAAGGGATTCTGGTTCAGTATTCTCGATTTTCTTCATAAAGATATTGAATGAGTTACTTTCATCTCCGCTCTTCCATGGAAACTTCAGATGTCGATCATCTCGGTTTCCATGCCTGAACCATTTCCCCGAGTCCCTGTATTTCATTTTCCCGATCACTGCTTCTGGTATCTCCAAAATGGATTTCATTTTTGTAAAAGTCAGGCAGAGCATTCAGACTCATACAAAAATGAAATCCATTTTGGAGATACCTGAACCATTTCCCCGAGTCCCTGTATTTCATTTTCCCGATCACTGCTTCTGGTATCTCCAAAATGGATTTCATTTTTGTATGAGTCTGAATGCTCTGCCTGACTTTTTCCGTTTCAGCCATCTGCAGAGCTTTATCGATCCCAAGGGAAACAAGCCTTGGGATGGAGAGCGGGGGTATTGCGGGATCATCAACTCCAAGAGCCTCATCAATAGGAGCTTTCCAGTGGTCTATAGAATCAGCACCCAAAAGAACCGGACGGCCAACGACTATGGGAAAATCGAGACCGCACCTTCTGCATATCAGATTACCTGAACGGATATCACCTTTCCAGGTTCTGACCCTTCCTGTTTCCAGTTCTGATCTGCATTCGGGGCATCCGAGGTATTCCAGAGCTCTGCTTCTCATACGATCTCCCGTCTTTGGAAATAGTGCTTTCGTAACATCCTTATTATCAATTATTTACAAAATTCGTCAACCGTTGACAGAACTCATCGAACATCCTATATAGATAAAGTAAAATAGTGATTGTAGATTTGAATCCAAAAACTAAACTATACACTTTATATTATTGGTATATAAGTATATACAGAATGGGGTATACGATGGTTAAAGATGTTTTATTCGTAGCTATTCTTTCCCTCGCCGTTGTTTCTGTACCTGCAGCGTACGGAAACGGATACGACGACTACCCCCCCGACCTCGCCTGGTCACCGGCTGCAGATGTGCTTGTGGTTGCCCTTGAAGACAGGCTTGTAATATGGACGCCCGATAAGGGTCAGGTAACAGTTGCAGAGGGCGAGGCGGCATCCCCGACTTTCACTCCCGACGGCTCCTGGGTCGCCTTCATTCTGGATGGAAGTGTGCACTACTTTCAGGTGGACAACCCTCAAAGCTGCAGGCAGCCTGTTCATATAGGTGATGCAGTGGCCTGCACATTCGATCCACAGGGTCAGCCCCGAGATCCGGTTCTCTGTTTTACCACACATTTCCTTGGCAGTGATCTTTTCGTAACCGATCTTTTCTCCGGTGATGTTTTCCTGCTTCTCCCCGAGTATTCTGAAGCCAGGTTCAACGCTCCTGTGATATCACCCGATGGTAGCAATATCGCCTGCACGAACTTTGATATGAATCCTGGATGGTATGAGGAACTCTATATCATTGGAACCTCCGCGCCTTCGGGGAGGCGGGCAAGGGCAGATACGACTTTCCATAATGAGTGGGAATGGCACGAATCGAATCCTGTCTGGATAACCGATAAGGTTCTGCTCTTTCAGATTGGGGGATGGGGAGATTGGGAACTGAGGTACCTCAACGTAGAATCGGGCATCGATAAAATATTCATGGATAACGCAAGCCAGGTGTCCGCAGTCCTGAATGGGCAGTTACTGGCATTCTGCAGGAAAGATCCTTTCCCGGTGGCGGACTATGGACGTTCATGGGAAGATCCTACGACCGTATGGATAATGGACATGGAATCTGATTATCTCACTCAGGCATCACGGCAGGGAGAATGGGCAACTCAGCCGGTTCTGTCACCAGACGGCAAATACCTGGCCTGGATAGAGCTGGTACCGGATGATGAAGTGCTGAAAGTATTTAACACCGAAGAGTTTATTTGAAGCTTCGGGGGTTTATTCATAAAGCGCCTTATAGATCATGTAGGCATGGTGGACATTCTGAGTATAACTTTTCGTTTCATTGTAGGTTATCAGCGAGAAGAACTCGTCGGTCTCCATGTCCCCGGCACCCCAGTGAACGGCATTATGAGGGCCTCCGTTATAGGCGGCTGCAGTCATTACAGGGTCACCTCCGAGATCCCGGTTTACTCCTGAGATGTAGCTGATTCCGTATTCGATGGAAACCGCCGGGTCGTAAAGCCTGTCAGGGGAATAATCGTCCCATCCCCGTTCAATCGCGACGTATTCAGAGGTACTCGGTATCATCTGGATAAGTCCTCTTGCGCCTGCAACCGAGTAGCAGGTTGGCTGGAACATGCTTTCGTTCCTTATTATCGCCCATGCGAAGAGGGAATCCAGCCCGTATTCCTCTCCAGCCG
>JAUVUL010000314.1 GCA_030600975.1 Candidatus Aegiribacteria sp. | reverse complement strand
GCGTTTCAATTTGCGTACCGGGAGCAGCCTGAACTGTTCCCGGTTTTTCTATATACCGCCGAGGGTTCTATCAGGGCATTATAAAGAAAAACCGGGAACAGTTCAGGCTGCTCCCGGTACGCAAATTGAAACGCTAGGCTAGAAAGATAGATTAAGAAGCACGTATATCATCATCCAGATACCTACGATTATGCCTAAAAGCCCGAGTTTTCCCTGCTTCGCGGCAAGTTTTGCCATCATCTCATCCATTTTAGCTTTTGCATCTTCAGAACCGATAAAGGTCTTGATGACTCCGATCCCGAGAAGCAGACCAAGGGCAAGAGTAAGAAGAGCGGAGACGATCATTGTGATAACACCGACCGGGACAACACTAAAGAAGCTAAAGAATCTGAAAGTCTGGAAAACCTTGATAAGTCCCCAGACGGCAGAACATGCACCTATCCATCCCTGGTATGGCGCCAGTTTCGCGATGATCTCTTTTGCTTCGGGTTTTTTGGAAATGATCAGATTTGGCGCTGCAAGGACCCCTAAGAGCGCAAGCCATAAACCAGTAAACCAACTCACATCAACCTCCTGTCCTGAATTAACTGATTTTTAAATCAGCTTTCTGTGTTTTACTTCCTTATCATGAACCCCATTCTCTATGAATATTCTAGTTTTTTCCCAACTGCGCAAGTGTCATTATATCCGATTGTTGTTCCCGGCAAAAAATACATCTCATAGAGTTTACTGATGTCTGAACATATGCATGGGAAATAGCTGGAACCTTTTGAGGATCGATCATATATATGGTATAGTATTAGTTAACGCTATAACCTGATTAATTATGACTGGCATTGATTTTATCGAATATTGACACGCTGGAACTTCAGGGGTAGCATTGGCATTAATCAGAAAAGCGATTAATCCATTATACATGGGAGACAAACTGTGTACGAGAATTCACTTCCTGAAAAAAGACTGTTTTCGAGGGTAAGTGTTGAATGCGAGCTTACAGTAAGCCCTGTGAACATGCCCATGCTTCCCGCGACAGTCATCAATATCAGCGCCTCAGGGATATACTGTGTCAGTTCAAGGAGCATTGGCGAGCTTGTCAGGGTTAACATCGTCCTGCGTATAAACGGTGGGGAAGATATACTTGCAAGGTCGGTGGTGATCAGAGAAGAAGAACTCTCCGATGGCTCCTACGGTATTGGCCTATTTTTCACAAGGATAACTGAACAGGGAAGAAATATGATTATTGAATACACATCTGCCATAGAATCAACTGGTTGATATCATGAAAACAACACTTGCAGCAGTTCTGTTCCTGGCATTTTCCATCTCCAGCGGAGCGAAATATGCCGGAGAATTCCTCTCCGTGGGCGCCGGTGCCAGGAGCCTGGGTATGGGAGGAGCCTTTTGTGCCGTTGCAGACGATGCCTCTGCCGGATACTGGAACCCATCAGGGCTCTACCTGATTGACGGCCAGGAAGCCCAGTTCATGCATTCGGAAAGGTTCGGCGGAATTGTCAGGTACGATTATCTCGGTTATGGAAGGTCCGATGGTTCAACCGGCCTTGGCGCAAGCCTTTTCAGAACGGATGTAGGAGACATAGCGAACACAAACAATCTGCAGTACTACGATACCGGTTCGGATGGTGTATTCGGTGTTGATGGAACCGGTGAACCTGGAGACGCTGGAGACGACGATTACGACTCCACAACCAACCCCAATGGCACTGAGGGTAACGGCGAGTGGGACCCGGGGGAAGAGATAATCTACGATGAGGGAAGAATAACTTACGGAAGCGGAGTGGACTGGGCCCTTTACCTCTCCTGGTCGAGGAAACTCAACTCGGTGTTTTCCGTCGGAGCTTCCGTAAAAGTAATAAGAAAAGGATTGATGGATCACAGCGCCTTCGGTCTGGGTCTTGATATCGGCGCCAGATACCAGCCTTCAGAGGCTATTTCCATCGGTCTGAACCTGCAGGACATATCCGGGACGCACCTTTTCTGGGATACCGGCAGCAACGAGAGCATTCTTCCCACCGTCAAATTGGGTCTGGCCGCGAAATGGCCTATCTCCAAGTTCGCGACTGTAGCCACCATTGCCGCAGACGGAGATTTCAGATTCGAGGGAAGGGAGTATTCCGCACAGTACAATTTCAGCGGGATAAGCCTGGACACTCACATTGGAGCGGAATTCCTGATAAAGGATCTGGTAGCTCTGAGGATAGGTTCTTCGGAAGGTTCAATGACTGCGGGTCTGGGGCTGAAGTTCAGCCTGATGAACCATCCTGTCAACCTTGATTACGCGTATCTCAGTCATCAGGATCTTGACGCTACACACAGGATGTCCCTGGGTGCGGGATTCTGATATTACAGACAGCAGGTTTTCTCAATATTCCCGGAGATACATGAGATAAGTATGCCGCACCTTGAAGAAACCATAAGGAAATCGATTCATCTGGGTTCTTCGATCTTCCCGATAGCGGTGATAATCGTATATGATCTGTATCCAGAGGACGGGAGACTTTTCCTTTCAGGTATTCTTGCGGTGATCGCCATAATTCTGCTTCTCTTCGATCTTCTTAAAGCCAGGTTCAAACCGTTCAAGAGCTTCATAATGAGATTCTTCGGCAAGGTACTCAGAGAGAACGAGCTGGAAGGTGGTATGACGGCTTCTACGATTGTTGTCGCGTCCGCGGCATTTACAATATTCATTTTCCGCGAAGAAATCGCAGTTGTAGCCCTTCTCTATCTCAGCCTGGGAGACAGCGCAGCTGCCCTTGTGGGTAAGCATTTCGGAAGGATCAAGCTGGTGGGGCACCGCACCCTGGAGGGCAGCCTTGCAGCCCTTAACACCTGCCTTATTGTCAGCCTTTTCGCTCTATGGGTCTCACCGGATTTCGGATGGTATCTAACACCGCTCACACTCCTGGTCGGTTCCCTGGTTGCTACAATGTCGGAGCTTTTCTACCTGCCACTCGACGATAATTTCCGGATACCTGTCTTCGCTGGCCTGGCAATGGAACTGATACTTCCAGGATAGAATTAGCATGACATACTATATCAATGTATACGGCTGCCAGATGAACGACCATGATTCTGAAATAATATCCGGTATCCTTGAAGAGGAAGGATTCTCCTCAACTGAAGATCCTGAATCGGCTGATGTTATTCTGCTTGTGTCGTGCGCTGTCAGGGAACATGCTGAAACAAGGGTATTGGGCCGACTATCCCAGCTGGGAGGCTGGTGGCGGGGCAGGGAATCGGGGAAACCTCTGATGATTCTCTGCGGTTGTGTTGCCCAGGAACACGGCGACAACCTTCTTGCGCGGTTCAGGGATCTTGACCTTGTAGTAGGACCTGACTGTTACAGGGATCTTCCCGAGCTAATCAGGGGATCTGCCAGAAAAAGCGCCGTTGATTTCAGGGAGGGTGACTACACGGGAATAGAACCCGTGAGAATGGAGTTCCCCAGAGCATACGTTACCATTATGCGCGGCTGCAACAATTTCTG
>JAUVUL010000374.1 GCA_030600975.1 Candidatus Aegiribacteria sp. | reverse complement strand
CAGTAAAACATTGCCTTTATCTGTCCCCAGGTGGTCCAATCTTTTGTTTGCGACAGGTCCCACCACTGCCAGACGTACCATTGATCATCTGTGGTGTCCCGCCTGCATATGAAAGGAGCGGAGCCGGAAGCCCTGTAACATCCTGTCTGGGCTAGATCGGTATATACTTTGAGGTCAAAATTTCGATGCAGCTGATATGACTGTCCAGTTGAATCACCTGACCATGGACTCTCCTGGGTGCCCTCAATAGTAAGCTCGATCGAGTCTACATATGCGAACATATTCTGATGAAACTGTTCCTCTACTGTATATCCCCAGAAGCTGTCCTGTTTGGCGGGCTTGCCGTGATGGTTATACCACCATAGCAGATGGAACTCGAAATCATCCCTGAAGCAGCTCATGTAGAGGTCGATATCCATTGTATTGTACGCGTACTCCAGATTCTCGATCACCTTCCAGGAGCTGTCAACCGGTTCCCAGGGAGCTCCTGGTGGAGTACTGTTACTCGGACCGGTAAGGCAAGCCATGGATATTAACACCGCAGTTAATATCGAAGCGACTGCAACCATTACTCTATGCTTCATACTGATGCTGTTCCTGTCTGTCATTTCTGTTCCTCACCTTCGAACCATTGCCATATGTACCAGTCCCCCTGAGAATCAGGTCTGCATATGAATGTAACAGGTCGTACCTCCAGCGTTGTGTCACTTGGAAAATAGATCTCTCTTGTCAGTATTCTGGGCATCTCGATAGATTGACCTGTGCTGTCGCCGGCCCATTGATAGCTCTCTCCTCCCGAAAGGGAGAAATCGATTGAATCCGCTTCTGCAAAAGCAAGCTCTGCGAATTCCAGCTCAATCTCCAGTCCCCAGTACTCGTCTATGATGCCATCACCGTTATAGTCATCCCAGTCCTCCTCTTGCAGATGGTGCATGAAGTCATCCCGGAAGCAAATCTCCAGTGCGTAAATATCCATGGTAATCCAGGCGTATTCAAGATCAGCCAGGAGAATATCCCAGGGCTCGATTGATATCTCCTGATTGTTTGAACCGCAGCCGGACATGATCAGCAATAATGATACAAAGATGAGCGGGACCTCAGTCAGCCTTCTCACAATGTCTACCTTCCTCTCAGCCGGTGCGGATTACAGAAACTCCCTTCATAAAAGATCGGAAGCCGCTTCCGCACGCTTGTGTCATGCACATCTGAAAGGACTGAAGACTCAGAGAAAACCTCCCCGGATTGGTTTGAAAATATAGACCGATAACTATACTATTCTCATACATGCTACATAATGGATTTTCTGTCAAGCGATTCACGTATCTATCGGTTTTGATTCCACTGAATTTTTCGATAGCCGCACAACCCCTGGATATATGATAGAATCGCGGTATGTCTTGTATCTGGACATTCTCTTTTGGATATCAGGAAGTCTCATACAGAATGTTCCCAGCCGTAGAGGGGACTCATTCTCATGTTAACCGTCTATGCCGAAATTGGGCCCCAGGATTGTTATATCGTCATCTTCCGGCGGTTTACGAGATTTGCGCGGTTTACCAGATGGAGATTCCGGTGAGATACTGCTTTCGATCACGCTTTCTGGAAGCATCAGGTTATGGATGGTTTCCTTTAACTGTTGAATTAGAATTTTGTCGATTTTACTCTTCCTGAAGAAGCCTCCCTCTACTTCACCCAGAAGAGTCTCCAGTACAGGCAGCTCGGTGTTTTTTCCGTATCTGCTTATGATTCGAAAAGCTCCTGAAATCAGATTCTGGTTTTCGAAAAGGATACCGGAAGGCCCTTCCTGGAAGCACTTGGAAAGAAAACTGATGACTGCCTTGTGATGACCAAGTATGCTGAAGGACTCCATAATCTCGATTCTGATATCACTGTTCTTCCGGAAGGCTTCAGTTATCCTGGGAACGAAAGCTGGATTGCTCATGGCCTGTTTGGTGAGGATATCAAGGGCTATCTCCGCAACTTCCTTTGATTTATCAATGATGAGGTACATGGATAGGCTTTCAGCAGTTGTCTTGGATACTTTGGTAAGGGCCAGAAGGCATTCGCGCCTGATTCTTGAATCAGGAACCTTGCAGAGTTCCGCAAGAACGCTTTCGCTGGAGGGAGAACCGAGATCACGAAGAACCTGTATCATATTTCTGGCCGTGTACCATTCTGTGTCCGGCAGAAGAAAGTTGCTTCCACTCACCTGTGAGTTGAAGAATGTTACTACCTCAGTGAGTCTCTCATGTATTGTCGAGAGCCCCCTCTTGCCCATTTTAAGGAGCATGCGGAAGGCTTTTGATCTGAGCCTTCTGCTATCCTCGTGGAAAATATCCACCAGTTGAGATACCAGATTATCCGGGGGAGTTATCAACGCAAGGTTGCTGGCCTCCCTGGAAACGATCTCATCATCGGATAGTATCCTCTGAACAAGAGCTTCTGCTGCGTTTATGGTGTCCATCTTCCTCTGGGCTTCCGCCAGAGACCGTTTTCTGGCAGCCTCCAGTTCAGTCCTTGAGAACCGCATTGTCTCAAGGTTATGAAGAATCTTCCCCGCTTCAAGGGCTATTGTCATCATGCCCCTGGAAAGAAGCGCTTCCATAAGTGAAGCTGTGAGGATTACTCCCCTGTAAAGAACGTCCGGATCCTGTTCGCGCTTCAGAAGGCTGGAAACATTCTCGATTATCTGTATTGT
>JAUVUL010000031.1 GCA_030600975.1 Candidatus Aegiribacteria sp. | reverse complement strand
TCTAAAGTAAATTAAATTAAACTTAAACTTAATGCACACAAATTATCAGCACAACACCAACAATCAGAAGACTGACAGGTACGGGATCCATCCAGAAAAGAGATCCGGGTAGAGGAAGAAGGCGGCTCTGGCTCCATCGTGCTGCAAGATCGCAACCGGCGGCAAAAAAACCCAGGTAGACGAAGAAGTCCCATATTACCCAGGAGAGAACAAGTGTTTTAAAGAAAATCCAGATTTTCCTTGCACTGAAACCGTACCTCGTGCACGCAGGAATATCTTTCACATCGAAAGTCAATTCTTTAACCACATCAGCTCCCTCCGTAGACATGTTATTCATCGATGAATAATACTATCAGTCGTCCTTTTTCGGTAGGTCAGAGTGAGTCCCCGAACGCGCGAGGCTCCTGAATCCATCAGCACTCCGGCAGCGCTGTCAATGGTGCTGCAGGTTGTTGCCACATCATCCACGAGCCAGACATCCGTTCCGCCAGGAATCCTGCACCGACCTTTCATGTGAAAGATACCGGCGACGTTCTGCCTTCTCAGAGATGGAGATAAGCCCACCTGCGACGGGCTGTCATCCCTTGTAAGAATATCAAGGCTTCTGCAGCCGGACAAGGACGCCAGTTTTACAGCAATCAGAGCGGCCTGGTTGTATCCCCGCTCCCTCTTTCTTTTTCTCCCCGCCGGAATAGGCACAAGGATATCACCCGGACCGGGAAGCCTCACCGAATAGCGCATAATCAAACCTGCAGCTGTGGTGGCCAGATGCCTTTCTCCGTTGAATTTCAGTCTGACAACAATCTCCCCTGGAAGACCGCTGTACATAACCGCTGAATAAACAGGAACGCCAGTCAAATCAGTTTCCAAATGGTCAGAAGGATCTCTGAAAGGAGTACCGGTGCTGCTCCAGTGAATCTCGCTACAGCGGTCTATCCTCAACTCACACCAGGGGCACAGCAGTTCACTGCCTGAAAGGCTGGAGTCACATGTCGGGCAGATTTTCTTCAGGAAGAGACCGAGGAGATTCTTCGAAAGCGGAGATATAGCCATATTCCAAGCAGAATGGAGTAAACAAGCATGATCAGGCTGATAAATTGGTTATCGGTTATCCCGGACCTGCCCGCTAAAGAACTGAACCCGAAAAGCAAATTCGGTTCATGATCGAAATACCGGAACTCCTCTATGCCAAACCTTGTGACCCCGTATAATCCTATGAAGAAAGCAAATATGAAACCCGGAAAATGCTTTCGGCGATCTGCACAGAGCAGGACGATTATCATGAACAGCCCTGCCAGAGAGCTATACAACTGAGTAGGATGAATATGAGTACCCGGCAAAATCCCGGTACCTGAGTAGGGCATCGCCAAATCGGGAAAAACAACTCCCAGGGAACATGATGTTTCGGAACCGAAACAGCAGCCGTTGAAGAAACATCCTATTCTTGTTACGAATATACCCAGCGCAAAGGATGGAATAACCGCATCGGAAAGTTTCCATACGGGGAGTTTCTTCTTCCAGACGGTATAGAATCCGACTACTACCGCAAGAACGACACCGCCAAGCATACTCAGACCGTAAAGCCCCTTCCAAATTGCAATTACGTCAAGCCAGTGTCCCTGAAATTCGGAAACGTGCGTAAAGACATAGAAAAGGCGTGACCCGACGATCGCTGCTATCATTAAACGTATTCCGAGATCGTACACATCGTTTTTCTGTACGCCTGCAGCCTCTCCTCTCCTGGCCGCAAGCCACAGCCCCAGAACGAAGGAAACAGCAAGCGCGAACCCGTAGGAATTGATTGGAAGGGAACCTATTCTGAACAGTACAGGATGCATTGAGAAAACCTCCATGACAGTTCTTCTGCGATCAGGATAATCTAAGCCCTTAGTATTAGTCTGTCACTCCGGGTTATACTTCTCTCCAGTACATTCCTGCCTTCCTCTTCCAGAATATCCGCATACATTGCTTCTTCAGGCTGTCCCATTGAAAGAAAATGCTTCACCCACTATACCATGTACGGAACCTGATTCTGCCGCACTAAGTCCTTCTCAATTAAGTCGTTCTTATATGAAATAAGAAAATTGATTAATTCACCCAAGACTTCAGCAAAGAAAGCGATAGGCTTTAGAAGTCCTGACAAGAAGTAAGAATAATTTACGGAGAACAAATGCATGAACCAGTCACAAATGCGAAGCCATAAACCAGAGTAATATCTGTGCTGGTTATGCAGAGCGTTCTGTCATAATATTCAAAACCAAACCATGCGTTGACATAAGGCACACATTGTAGTATTTAATTCTAATGGAACACTACAAATGGAATAATGCAAAGAACGAAGAATTGAAGGCTGAACGGGGTGTAAGTTTTGAACAAGTAGTGATACAGATAGAACATGGCAATATACACGATGTATATACTCATCCGGATCAAAGGATATATCCTAATCAGCAGATACTCATAATAGAAATTAATAATTACTGCTATATCGTTCCATTTGTTGAGAATGAGAATGGCAGTTTTTTAAAAACAATTATTCCAAGCCGTAAGGCTACGAAGCGCTATTTAGGAGGTCAAAATGAAAAAACTTAAGCTCGAAGAGGAAGAAAAGAAAATACTGGAATCTTTCGAGCGTGATGAATGGGAACCCATCCCAGATTTGGAGAAGGAAGTTAAGAAGCACCAGGTATACGCTCGCAATACTTTGAGGAAAGATAAACGAATTAACATTCGAATATCCTCCAAGGATTTAGAGGAACTCAAACTTGTTGCTGTTGAAGATGGAATCCCATATCAAACCCTTATCTCCAGCATTCTTCATCGATTCCTTTCTGGTAGGCTTATAGAGAAACCGAGACAGAACAACAGAATTAACCAGACACAGGGAGTCTGATCCATGGCAGGTTTACACCTGTGCAGGTTATTCTGAGCGTTCGCGCCGCGCTACGCGCAGCCCGAACGCCGAGTTGACCCGGAAACTGCTCCAACGGAAAATAACCGAACCGCACGCTGACTCGCGCGTCTCGAACAAATAGTTGTACCAGTCGACATCTCAACCTCATTCTCCTCTTGAGCTTGCGCTCATGGGCTAACTCGGTTATCAATGACGCAGGTCAACTCGACATTAGGTCGACCGCAGGCGAGAAAAAAATAAACGGAAATGAATATGAAAAATGATAATAAAGAAATAGAAAGTACAAAGAGAAAACCGATCGACCGAACGGGTCGACGACAAAACACGCACGTCAACCGGCGATGACACTTCCGCATTGATGCAGGCGGAATCCGCGAACTAGAGTCGATAGGCAGGTAGGTTTATGAACTTCCGCGACGCATACGCGAAGCTCATCCTCGGGCAGCTCAGTGACAACTATGGTTCTGATTGGGAGAAGATAAGGCACTACGCCCTTTGGGAAGATTATTCGAGTCCCATGGAGAAATATGGCGTCAGCCGAGAAGATACTGAACAGCTGCGCCGCGCAGCCAGAGTCAAGGCGCAGATTAGACCCAGCTACATTAATGGCATTCGAACATACGAGTCGATCTTCGAACTGATGCTGTTCGAGGAGGGCACTCTGCTATTTGGCGGGTGGCAGCATCAGGACAACAGTTTCAGAGGTCATCGTGATGCCAATTGGATTCTATCCCCCAATCTTGTGAGAGTGCCTGCCGATGCCAAATCGAACATTGAGAACACGCTCGCCATGGCGCGTCTGCTTCTCGTGGACGAGAGTCCTATCAAGCATTTGCCCGCCATCAAACTCCTCGGTGTTCTGCAGCACTACGGTTTTCTGACGCCACTGCTCGACTTCACCACAGATATGCGAGTTGCGGCGGCGTTTGCCTGCCAGGGCTACAGACACAATCTTGGCCCCAGCATGGGTTGCATTATCAAGGCCCATAATGTCGATTTTCAGAAGCTCGCGACGGTGACGGGGACAGCGCTCGGACAGCGTGTGAGCTTTAAGGTTGACGAGGTGGACCGCATCCTAAATCAGAAAGGAATCTTCTTCGCCGATTTCAAGATCGGTTTCCTAGAGACGTTCACGTCAGTCGAGCGATGCTATTTCAAGCACGGACGGGATACAGAGCTCTTCGGCGTGACTGTGGGGCTCACCGAAGATGTTCTATTCCCGCCAAACGATTCGGTCTTCCAATACGTAGAGGCGTGCAGGAAATCGCTGGAGGCGCCCACTAACATGATCGTCCCCGCTTCCCTCGCGGCCGTGTTAGAGGAACTCGAGCTGCTGCTTCGCCGAGGGTACGGCACAAGCATATCCTCGTCGGAAGTTGGCGACTATCTTCAACTGGCAAAGACGTGGACAGATTGGGACACTCTTTCTGTTCGGAAGAGGCAAGAAATCGACATCTTTTCCAGGTGGTTTGGAAGGCTAAAGGAGGCGGAGGGACTGGACTTGCCTCCAACATGCCTAACACTGACTCGGCTACGGCATGCGGTGGAGAGCATTGTGGCCTTCGATGATCGCGCCGAGGATGCAACAGACATCTTCGATCGACTCGCAATGCATGGTAAGAAGACGATGGAGCCTGTGCTCAGGCAGATTTTCCGGGAGGTGAGGGCCGAAGTGTCAGCCAGGAAGATTATATCAGAAAAAATTATAGCGGGACATTCCTCGCTTCTACTCGCGCCTGAAGACTCTGTGGCACGTACTACCGATTATCTCTGCGATCTTATCAGAGACGTTGGCCTGAGTCCCGTGCGTGTATCATCGCGCGACGTAAATGCTATCTTGAACATAGTTCCTCTTGAGACTCTTCCATCAGTAATTGTATTGCTGCTGCACAGCGTTCCCGATGCCCGGACTGCGCTTTTCTGCAAGCACATCGCAGATGACTTCAGGAGGAATAGAGTGGGACTGCGGTTTCCAAGCGGCCAGGTCGCTGAGAATCGTCTAATGATTCACTGCGGTTGGGTTGTCACAACGCCAAATGTACTTCGCGAATGGGGACGCGACTTTTACGAGATTGCAGATTACTTTTCAGTAATAGATTTGACTAGTGACAGACTCCAAACGCCGTGACCCGCCCAACGAAGCAATGCAGTGGATTTTGCTTGCAGCAAAACCACTGATTTTCACGTTAACCCTTGACAAACCCGAAGGTATGACAAATGGTAATACCGGAGGGAAGAACATGAGCACAGCAAAAATTGCGATCAGCATCAGTGAAGAAATGCTGAAGCAGCTCGATGATCTAGTCAGAGAAGAAACATTTCCAAGCAGAAGCGGAGCTATTCAGAAAGCGGTTCATGATTTCCTTGATCGGCAGTATGGAAACCGCTTGGCCAGAGAATGTGCTAAACTGGATCCCGAAGAAGAAATGGCTATCGCTGAGGAAGGTATGAATAGTGAGCTTGGATCATGGCCAGAGTACTGAGGGGAGACGTTCTTTGGGCTGATCTGAACCCGACCATCGGTCATGAGCAATCGGGGAGAAGGCCTGTTATTGTCCTCAGCAAGGATGTATTCAATGATCGTTCAGGTACAGTGATAGCAGTCGCTCTCACCAGCAGGGAGCCCAGGGCGGGATTCCCCCTGACCTTGGAGTTATCAGGTGGATCACTCCCAAAAAGATCATGGGTCAAGATCAGCCAGATCAGAACGTTGTCAATAAAGCGTATTGGCGAGAGGATCACTAGGATATCTCCTGAGAATCTTGCAGAAGTTTTAGCTGGTCTGAATGAAATTATTGGGGGTTAACCATCAAATGCAGCAGAATTCCTGCTCTACAGTTCCAGACTCTAGCTGTAGCAGTCTGCTGATTTGAAGAGTTAGTGCTCCAAGCTTAGCTTGGTGCTTCTTATACGGCTGACACCGGGGGAAGAAAACGAATGATTCTATTCTGGGAGAGATGGCGTAATTGGTACGAGGATGTAAGAATATCCGCTACAGGAAGAAGCTTCTCCAAGGAAACCTCCAGACAGTTCTTCTGCGATCAGAATGATCTAAGCCCTTAGTATGAGTCTGTCACTCCGGGTTATACTTCTCTCCAGTACATTCCTGTATTAAGTACAAGACCAAGAAGAAACAGCACTGTCACCAGCTGGCTGCCTCCGTAGCTTATAAGTGGAAGTGGAAGGCCCGTTACAGGCATTATCCCCAGGGTCATTCCCACGTTTACGAAAACATGTATCCCTATATAGGCTCCGATCCCGGCTGCTACAAGGGAGTTGAATGGATTGACAGACTTCCTCGCAGCAATGACTATTCTCCAGAACAGTATGAAGAAAGCTGTGAGCAGTATCAGGCATCCGATGAAACCAGTCTCTTCAGCCCAGACGGAGAAAACAAAATCCGTATGCCTTGCAGGCAGAAAAGCAAGTTCCTTCTGTGCGCCCTGAAGAAAACCCTGGCCGGAGAGCCCACCGGAGCCCACGGCAACTTCAGACTGTATGATATTCCATCCTGAACCATGCGGATCATTTGAGGGGTTCAGGAATGTAATCAGTCTCGATTGCTGATAAGGCTTGAGCATATTCCATGCTATCGGAGTAAGGGCAGCAACAATAGAATTACCTCCCATAAAAGCTATCCACATGGGAACCGGATACTTACGCCTGTATAGTATTATGGTGAGAATCATCATGAAACCGAGCCAGAGTAGAATATTCATTGAGGAGACAGCGGCCAGAATCGGGCTGACCAGAAGTATTATCCAACCGACCCCGTAGCCTGCCCATACAAACATCGCAAGCACGATAAACAGCATTGAGACCGCCGTACCGAGATCAGGCTGCAAAGCAGTCAGAACGACCGCAGGGATTACGGTCAGAAAGATCAGTGTTTCTCCGAATTTTCTCGGTCTTACTTTCTGGGATGCGAGCCACCAGGCAGTCACCAGTATCAACCCTGCTTTGGCGATTTCAGACGGCTGCAAGTGAACTGGACCGATTGCTAACCACCTGTTCGCGGGTCCACTTCCTATGAAAAGCGTCACAAGAAGAAGCAGGCAAATAAAAGCATATGCAATCGGTGAAATTTCTTCCAGTCTCCTGAGGGAGATAATGGTTCCCGCAAGAAACGCGATCAGACCGATTATGGACCATGTAACCTGCTTTTCGAACAGACCGCTTTCAGAAATAACTGTTGAAGCCGAGTAAACAGCTGCCAGGCCTATCAGAAAAAGTACCAGCAGTGCTATCAGCAGAACTAAATCCGGCCGGTCTCTGCCTATCAGGTCAATCACTCCTCTCGAAGTAACTCAGAAGTATATCCCTGGTTACAGGTCCCGCAACAGATCCCCCATGTCCTCCATGTTCAATAATAACGCATATAACAACAGGTTCAGGCTCACGTGTAAAACCCACAACAATTGCATGGTCTTCGCCGGAGCACTCAGCGGTTCCTGTTTTTCCCCAGAAATCCCACGGAAAATCCGAAAAGACTCCGTGGAGGGTTCCCCTCCTTGAAATGACAGTCTGCAGCATTCCCTCTGTTACAACATCGAACGCGGCATCATCGCAGGCTGTGGCCGGGAAGAAGGGCTCCCTCTCTTCACTCCGTAGAACTAAACGTGGCAACGGCATCCTGCCCCTTGAGGCGATTACTCCTGTCATGGCCGCCATCTGCAAAGGTGTGGCCAGAAGCTCCCCCTGACCGATTGAAATATTAAGAAGGTTGCCCAATCCCCATCCATCAGCCCCATAAGCGCTGTTGAGGTAATCCGAATCCGGAACAAGACCGCTTCTTTCATCCGTAAGGACTTCCGAAAGGCGTGATCCGAGACCGAAGAATTCTGCGTATTCCGAAAGTCCGTTCAGTGATCCCAGCTGTGATGTTCGGTAGAAGAAGACATCGCAGGACTGCGCAAATGCCGAGATGATGTTCAACCTTCCATGGGCAGTCCAGCATCCGAATTCGGTGTCCCCAAGAGTAAGTGAACCGTAACACGGCGCAGGCAAGGTATTCTCATTAATCAGACCCTCAGCGATAAGCCAGTAAGCAGTAACTATCTTGAAGGTGGAAGCCGGTGGGTAGGATGCTGTCCATGCTCTGCAGTACAGGGGGTTCGCTGGATTCTGAAGAAGAGCATCCCAGTCATCCTGTGATATCCCCCCTGAGAACATGTTAGTATCAAACGAAGGAGAAGAGGCTGCACAGAGAATATCTCCGTTCACATAATCGATGATAACCACGGCGCCGGGCAGTGCAGTTTTCTCTAAGTGCTCAAGCGCTGTTCTCTGAAGCTCCGCATCAATGGTTATTGTAACGTTCTTCCCGGGTAAAGGTTCATCGGAATCCGTTCCCCTGTATTCCTCAACGACTCTTCCCATAGCATCCACGACTTCGCGGTGCAGTCCCGGACTCCCGCGTAATGTTTCGTTCAGGCTTAACTCGATGCCGGTTCTCCCGGTTATTTCTCCACGGTATGATTCAGGATCGTCCGAGAGTCCAACGTATCCGATGATATGACAGAAATCCACAGGTCTGTGGTATCGCCTCTGGGGCGCCACATCAATAAGAACCCCTGGAATACGATAGAGGTATTCTGCAATCGAGCTCACATCCTCCACGCTCATACTCGCCCTGAGCACAACAGGTCTATGGGGAACTGATGAGGCCTGGCTGAGAATACTGGACAAAGTTTCTTCCGTGATGCCAAGCAGAGAGGCGACTTGCACCGTATTTGTACTGTCGAATTCCGATGGTACCGCAGTTACGATGAAGGTGGGTCTGCTATCGGCGAGAACAACTCCGTTCCTGTCGCTGATCAATCCGCGTGGTGCAGGCTTTGTTATTACTCTGATATGGTTCTGACTGGCTAAGCCTCTGTAGTAATCCCCTTTGAGTATCTGGAGGAAAAAAAGCCTTCCGCCTAAAATCATGAAGAGAACCAGTGTCGTTATCATGAACGCCAGGGAGGACCACTGTTTCTCTTTCCTGAACATGAGCTTACCCGATGACTTTCCTGGATCTCATATCCGAAATCCATTCGATTACAGTGAGAAGAAGTGCTCCAATGATCACAGTTAGAACCGTTCTTGGAATAACAAGAAGCAGTACTGAATTGAAACCAGAACCTAGAGGTCGCGTCGCAACAAGTATGAAAACCGTATCGGAGACCATTACCGCTATTGCCGTCATACTGAGAAGGTAACCTTTCCCCTCTCCGGATGAAAGTCTGCTGAAAGCCTTTGCCGCATACAGTCCTGCAAGGAGGGCAAGAGATGATGAACCTGGAGGCTGGTGCAAAAGGAAATCAAGACACAGACCGGACCAGAATGCTCCATCCACCGCCCACATTTTTTCGTAGTTCTCCGAAAGATATACAAGTATTAAAGGTACAAGAGAGGGGGCAAAGAACACTCGACCGACAGTCAGTTCCATTAGAAACTGACTGATTATCGTGACAGCAAGTACAAGTATTCTAACCTGCACATTACACCTGAAATCCGGTCATGATACTAATCGTATTGCATATCGATGCCGTAGGAATCCTCCAAAAGTAGTATGAGAACCTCTCCAGTGCCCTGAAAATCAACTG
>JAUVUL010000331.1 GCA_030600975.1 Candidatus Aegiribacteria sp. | reverse complement strand
TTCGGTGGATTCGAACGTTATGGTAGTATCGTCCAGATCTACAGAAATGGTTGCCATCAGAGGATCACCGTTCTCAAACTCAATTACCGTACCGGCAATCTGACCCAGACCGGCCTGTAGTTCGAGACTGAAGTCTACAACGACATCCTGGTCCGCTTCAAGAACCACGGTAGCCGATGCAGCCCTGTATCCGGCTGCGGCTACCGTTACAGGAATACTTCCTGCGGGAAGAGTAGCTGAATAGAATCCTGTTTCAGAATCGGAAATAACGTCCGCCACAGCAGTTCCAGGGAAGGAAACAGTGGCCTCTACCGCTTTTCCCTCCTCGGCTTCTGTGATCATACCGGATACTGTTCCAGTCGTTATTGCAGGTGCCTTGGTAAGCAGATCGCTTGAGAAGGATATGCTTCCTGAAACACCCCAGTCCTGCGTTCCGCCATCGGGAAGGGGAGCTCTCTGCTCTCTATCCTCAATTTCTACGATTCCGCTCTGGTAGAGACCATGACCAAAGTCAAAATACTCCGAATCGAAAGCGGTAAGGCCCATGTTGAAACAGAAATCCATGATAACTCCGCCGCCGGAAAATACTCGAATCCCCGGAGTGAAGTAAGCTACATGATTGTAATTATCTCTGTCCAGATACTTTTTAAGCGAATACTCTGTGTAGATAACGGCGAACGGGGTCGGGAATTCAATGGCAATTCCGAAATCCAGCGTGTTATCATCGACAATAGAACTTACCAGTACTTCATCCGCACGTGTCCTGTGCCCTGTAGCGTCGAACTGAAGCCTGTAATCGTTCAAAGTTATTGTCTGCTTGTACTTGGAATAACCGACATTACAGTGTAATCTAAGCGGTGTTCCAGGCCAGACATTGGCCATATCCAACGAGATAAGGCCATCTACTCCCAGGCTTGTGTGCCCTGTTGAAAGGCTGGGCTGACGCATGGTATACATGGGGGTTCCATCATCGAATCTGCCATCATACTCTTCACACTCAACTGTCTGGTTGCTCGATGGAGCGAACGCGAACCAGTTATCCATTCCGAGCCAGAGGACTTCATTGGATGGAGTAGGTGTGAAACCGACCTTGTAACCAAGCATGATATCACCCATGCCGTGAATACCATCCCACTGGCCTATGGATTCATCTCTTGGAGGTGTAAGGTCGAACTCGTAGTACGAAGAGATGTAGCTGATTCTTGCGGCAATTTCAAGGAAACTTGTAATGCCGTAACCCAGGGCAAAGTACCCCTGAGCCAGATGCTCGGAATCCTCTACACTCAAAGTGGTATCCGACGTGCTTCCCTCCGGGCGGTAATGAAGATCGTCGAACTTGTCCGAACTGCTCCAATATCTTGCTACGAGGCTGAATGCCATCTGATTGGACCCGATGGTCCTGGCATCAAGAACTCTGTGGACTCCTCTGAATCCCATGATCGAGGGCATAGAAAATGCGGATCCAGCCGCAAGCAAAAGCGTCAGGATCAGTATTAAACCTCTGTTTTTCATTGTACCTTCCTTTCGTACAATACTGGTTATGACTTGCGCAAAGACAATTATACTATTAGAAAAGCATAAGCTGTATATGTCAACTGTTAAAGAATGCTGTCAGTTCTCCAAACGCGAGAGCTATTCAAAGAAAGGATCCTTAACATGTCTGGAAACCGATTTCTGATTCTTGTTATTGTTCTTACCTGCAGTATCGCACTCTCATACGACCCACTTTATTACAACAACCTGACGGAAGCACTCCATTCCATGCAGATGGAGGGAGACGTTGCCTTTGGATATTTTATAGCAAACAATTACTGGCGGACAGATAGCCTTGGCAACAGCGAAGAATACGAATACAACACTAGCCTCGGTGTTATCAGATTCCAGTTCCTGGGCAGGTATGGACTGACAAACAGTCATACACTGTCGTTGATTATTCCAGGCTTCATTCAGCTGCAGGGTCCCGGAGATTCTACCGGCATCGGGATTGCGGATCCCTGGATTTCTCTCGACGGATGGCTTACCAGGGAACCGAGGCTTTTCGCCAGGGGAGCGATCAGGATTCCATTTAAGGGAGCTCTCGAATCAGGAGACTATTCTGAAAGCGACAGGCATTTCGCCTTTGATGGAGCCTTGACTGTAGTTAGCCCCCTCTCTGCTGGTTCAGGCATTAGTATCGAAGCAACCGCCGGGCTCAGATATTACCTGTCGTGCTGGGATGTGCTCCACTCCAGCAAAACAGATTCGGCGGAAACCAAGCCTCCAGTCGAACTGAGGCTCGCAGGCTTTCTCGTTCTGCCGGTCAATCCGGAACTATGCCTGAGGTTTGGAGGGGAATTAGCTACGCGAGGGGAAACTCAGGCCTTAATTGACAGAAATTGGACTGGCCAGAACGGCAGCGAATTCAGTCAGCGGGATCTCCGTGGAGGAATCTCCTTGAACAATGAAAGCCTTAACCTTACGATTGAAATATTCTACCGGCTCGGAGGAGAGAATACAGCCAAGGAATGGGGGTTCATGATAAGCGGAACAGGTCTTGATTTCACCGATCTATTCAACACTTCTTCCGGTTCAAGATGAAAAAAACCCTTACAGCTGCTGCAATAGTCCTGTTGATTATTACTGCTGTTGTGGCCCGGGGAGGGAGTACCGGAAAGAGGCTGATCGATACAGGCAGGGAATACATCGAACACCTGGCTGCAGGTGAGACCGAGGAGGCGTACTCTTTCCTTTCGGACAGCCTGGCTGCTCTTCTGACCCCGGGTATCCTTGGCTATCTTGAGGATGCCCCCGCTACAGGAAGTATTAGAACCGGAAGAGCTGAGAATCGCGGGTTCAATATTTCCATTTCTCTTGCTGAAGGCGGCTCAAGGACGTTATGGCTCAGAAAAGGTTCGGAGGGAAAATGGTCAATAACGGGAGATACATCTCTTGATAATGTCCTGGGCAACGCGACAGTCCTCTGTTCCTCGTACGCAAAGGATACAGTTATTCCTGCTCTGTCCGAGGGAAGGGTACCGGAGGATTATTTCTGTCCTGTTGTAAGCTGCTCCCACTATTATATTGAAGATGGTATTCTGTTCTGTTCCGCCGGTCATCTTGGAAACGGGCTCGATACCGGGGGTTCAGCCTGCAGAACACTCAGGGACTTGTGTTTTGCATTGGATCATCTCATATTTAATAGATTCTTTATGGATTTTTTCTAGTACTATTTCGTTTAAGTCCTTAAGACGCCCAACAACATGAAGTATAAAATTCCCTTTTATAAAAGACTCTTTACATGGTGCT
>JAUVUL010000005.1 GCA_030600975.1 Candidatus Aegiribacteria sp. | reverse complement strand
GACAAAGCCTGGTACGGAATGAATTTCGATTATCCGCCTGAATCTGACATCAGGTTTTCCGTTTCCGATTTCGAGAGTTGCAGTATTTTCACAATGCATTTTTTCAATAATGACAGATCGATCTGGATCCCAACTGTCGGTATGAACGAACACGGTCTCTTCGCATCCCTTCAGAATCGGAAACGGAAAACCTGATGTCAGATTCAGGCGGATAATCGAAATTCATTCCGTACCAGGCTTTGTCAGCGTATACCGCGTATCCGGTGCACCCGATTGATATTGAAACCAGCAGAAAAGCAATAGAAGCACATACTTTCATAGGAATCCCTTCTCAAAACCGTATACGCCCGCTTCAGGAGGAACTAACTTTCAAGATATTCATATATTATACTGAAGAATGAAAATATCCGGTTTTAATATTTTTTTTATTTCTGATCCTGGAGGATGCAACATGAAAACAATCAACCGCAAAGGAATTCCGAGAATCGTTCTGGTTTCATTATTGCTTGCTGGAGCCTTCTCCGCAGCAGGATCTGACGAAACGGTTCCGGAGGAATTCGTTCCGGTATTCGATCCTCATATACTTAGTAACATGTTCGTTGCAATATCAGAGTTGGTAGGTCCCAGCGTTGTAACCATAACATCGCAGACAACTGTAGTAACCAGGGTGCCATCGTTTCCCGATTTTTCCCATCCGTTCATGATCGACCCCTGGGGAGATTCTTTCCAGATGCCCCGGGAGCAGGAGTATACCATGACCGGTATCGGTAGCGGAGTTATCGTCTCAGTCGATGGGATGATCCTCACCAATCATCATGTCGTAGGTGAAGCTGATGAACTGGAAGTAGTACTTCAGAGCGGAGACAGATATCCCGGTGAGATTGTGGGAACCGACCCACAAACCGATCTTGCTGTTATCCGTATAGATGCAACCGGTCTTCCAGCTATTGCAATCGGTGACAGTGATGACCTGAAAGTCGGACAGTGGGTACTTGCGGTGGGTTCACCCTTTGCTTTGAGCCAGACTGTTACACAGGGAATCATCAGCTACATCGGAAGGTCCGATGTGGGACTTGCTGAATACGAGGATTACATTCAGACGGATGCTGCAATCAATCCCGGAAACAGCGGAGGAGCCCTTGTAGATCTTGATGGCAAGCTGGTTGGAATCAATACTGCAATCGCAACCAGAACCGGTGGTTATCAGGGTGTGGGATTCGCCATACCCGTTAACGTTGCCGTTGACGTTATGGAAGATCTGGTAACCTACGGATACGCGAGAAGGGGCTGGCTGGGTGTTACGATACAGGAACTTACTCCCGGTCTGGCCAAGCATTTCGGTCTGGACGTCCGTAACGGCGGTGTTCTTGTTTCACAGG
Organism: Candidatus Aegiribacteria sp.; assembly: GCA_030600975.1. Taxonomy (GTDB): domain Bacteria; phylum Fermentibacterota; class Fermentibacteria; order Fermentibacterales; family JCC-6; genus Aegiribacteria. The sequence continues at coordinate 12,653 of JAUVUL010000005.1, read as the reverse complement.
TACTCAGCGGTACCCCGGCAAGTGAGTACGGCATCCGCAGGGGGGACGTCATACTGACCATTGATGGTGATACATTCCGGACGATAACCGAATTCCGGAATATGATTGCAGCTGTAGACCCGGGAAACGAGGTTCAAATCGGAGTCTTCCGGGATGGAAGGAATATACCCATTCCGGTGATACTTGGAGAAAGGACTGCCGATGAAACGGTCGTATCCTCCGCACATTCAACCTCGGATGATTTTGGATGGACTCTTGAAGAGCTGGATAGAGAGACTGCCGAAGCCCTTGGCGACCCTTCCCTCAGAGGTGTTCTTGTAGTTGATGTAAGTCAGTCCGGCAGGGCCGACGGTGTAGGAATAAACCCGGGGGATGTCATTATTGAGGTTGATGGCTTCGAAGTCACTTCTCCCGAGGAACTCAACAGGCTGATCTCATCCGCTGACGATGTATTACTTCTTATCTGGCGGCAGGGACACTCGGTCTACTTCATGATGTGATCAGAACTGTTTAGTAGTTCGTTTATTATTTCAGTAAAGATATCAACTCCCACTGAAATCAGTTCATCGGGAAAATCGTACTCAGGGCTGTGCAATGAGGGAGCATCGATGCCGGCGCCGGCGCCGAAAAGAGCTCCCGGATATTTTTTCGTAAAATGACCGAAGTCTTCGGACCATGGGAAAGGAGCATCAGGCTGCACGATTCTCAGACCTAGATTCCCGGCGGCGGTTCGTATTGTATTAACAGCTGTCTTGGAGTTCTCGGTGACCGGGAATTCATCCGACCAGCTGATCCGGCATTCCAGCTTATAAGTTTCGGCGATAGTCTCAGCAATTTCCTCAGTCCTTCTGGAAATGATATGCATTGCCTCAGTACCGCGGGTCCTGAGCGTAGCCAGTACGCAGCCCTCCCCAGGAGATGTTCCAAAGTCCCGTTCACCTACCCGGGCATGTATGACTGTTACCATACCCATGGAAACCGAGGGTTGATGTATACTGGTGAAGGCTTCGATTATCTGCGCAACCGCCAGTGTCGGACTTCTACCCTTCTCAGGCTCAGATGCATGGGCGGGAGTTCCTGTGAGTTCAACTGTAATGCCCCTGGATGCCGAAGCGAAAGCTCCATCCTTCAGAATAATGCTTCCCATGGGGAAGCCGGGAAGATTGTGCAGCGCGAAAACGAAATCGGGCTCTATTTCTTTGAATTTACTGTCGTTGATGACCGAGCGGGCTCCCTCCCCGGTCTCTTCCGCAGGCTGAAAAAGCAGAACAACTGAACCTCTGGCAGGAGGGTGTTTGCGGAGCCGGGCCGCAACCCCCATCAGAATGGCCATATGGCCGTCATGGCCACATTTGTGAGATACTCCATCGATAACCGAACGATGGGGGATATCAATGTCCTCGTTTATCGGAAGGGCATCCATTTCGCATCTGAGGAGGATTCTCCGCCCGGGTTCCGATCCGGTGAACTCAGCGGCTATACCTCTGCCCCCCAGGCCTGTTACTAACCTGTCGGGCGTGTATGCAGAAATGTTCTTCTGTATAGCCCTGGAAGTGGAATCCTCCGTACCTGAAAGTTCCGGGTGTCTATGCAGACAGCGCCTGAATTCGATCAGTTCCCCATCCTGATTACCGATTCCTTCTTCCCTTCAATTCTTTCGGTTGACTGTTCTATTTCTGATTTTTCAGGATTTTCTTCCATGTATCCCTCAGTGAAATAGTTCGGTTAAAGATCAGCCTTTTTTCAGTTGAATCCGGATCTTTACAGAAATAACCCTTTCTCTCGAACTGAACCGGTTCGCCGATTACGAGATCTGCCGCTGAAGGTTCGATTCTGCATCGGTTCAGCACCCTCAAAGATTCATTATTTATGGTATCAATAAAATTGTCGGACGAAAGAGGGTTTTCAACTGTAAACAGCCTGTCATAAAGCCGGACTTCCGCCGGTACTGCATGTTCCGCTGAAACCCAGTGAATTGTACCTTTTACCTTTCGGCCATCCGGGGCGCTGCCTCCCCGGGTTTCCGGATCGTAGGTGCAGATAAGCTCCTTCACATTCCCGTCTTCATCCTTCACGACATCAACGCATGTAATCAAATAGGCGTACCTGAGACGTACTTCCCTTCCAGGGACCAGACGTCTGAATTTTTTATGCGGTTCTTCCTGGAAGTCATCCCTCTCTATGTACAGCTCCCTTGAAAACTGAACCATTCTGGATCCTGCGGATTCATCCTCGGGATTGTTAATGAATTCCAGTTCCTCACATTTACCCGGCGGGTAGTTCTCTATGATAATCTTCAGAGGATCAAGGACCGCCATGAATCTGGGAGCTCTTCTGTTAAGGTCGTCCCTTATGCAGTATTCCAGTAGAGCCATGTCAACCGTACTGTCCCTCTTCGCAACACCTATCCTGCCTGTGAAATCCCTGATTGACTCGGGTGTGTAACCCCGCCTTCTGAGACCGGAAAGGGTCGGCATCCTCGGGTCGTCCCAGCCTGAAACAAGGCCATTTTCCACAAGCATGGCCAGCTTGCGTTTGCTCATGATTGTATATGTGAGATTCAGCCTTGCGAACTCAATCTGCTGAGGGTGAAAGATGTCCAGCTGGTCGAGAAACCAGTCGTATAGCGGGCGGTGGTCTTCGAACTCTATGGAACAGCAGGAGTGGGTTATACCCTCTATTGAATCCTCAAGACAATGGGCATAATCGTACATGGGGTAGATGCACCATCTGTTTCCGGTTCTGTGATGGCTTTTCTTCAGTATACGGTAGATGGCGGGATCCCGCATGTTCATATTGGGGGAAGCCATATCTATTTTCGCGCGGAGGGTTCTGGTTCCATCAGGGAATTCGCCCGATCTCATCCTTCTGAAAAGATCCAGGTTATCCTCCACAGACCTGTTTCGCCAGGGACTGTTCCTGCCAGGTTCCGTCAGGGTGCCCCTGTATTCACGGACTTCATCGGTCGAAAGGTCGCATATGTAGGCAGCGTCCTTCTCAATCAGCTGTTCCGCGTAGTCGTACATTTTATCGAAGTAATCCGAGGCGTAATAGAGCCTGTCTTCCCAGTCGAAACCGAGCCATTTGATATCCCTCATTATAGAATCAACGTATTCAACATCTTCCTTCACAGGGTTTGTGTCGTCAAATCGAAGGTTGTAAAGACCCCCGTACTCCTCAGCGATACCGAAATCAATACAAATGGCTTTTGCGTGTCCTATATGAAGGTAACCGTTCGGCTCAGGGGGGAACCTGGTATGTACCCTGCCGCCATGTTTCCCTTCTCTTAAATCCCTCTCTACGATCTCCCTTATGAAATCAATACTGTTTTCCTTATCTGCGGATGTCATGACGCTCCCTGCTTTAAATCGAAATTCATTACTTCTGCAGGGTATCATAATAAAGGAGAAGTGATTCAGCAGTCCGCTTCCCGGCATATACCTTCTGCGTACCCCTGAATACCTCTCAATGCTAAATAACAGTCCTTCAATATTATGGATTTTATTGACTATAGTTTGCCTTGACATAGTATTAAGTTATTAGTAGTATTGACTTGCAATGAGATACACTTTTGCATGAAGGGAGAAGGTGAAATGATTGATCCATCCCTGTCAGGGAACAAAACGGAAAAGATAGCTTTCACCGCAGACAGAAAATTCAGGAAAGAGCTCAGCGCCGGTATTACTTCCCTGGCTCTGCTGAGTGTTCTGAATCACGCGGATGAGCCGATGTACGGGTACCAGATAGCTAAACTGATGGAAGAGGACGAGAAGGAGACAATACCTCTGATTAAACATGGGGCCCTTTATCCGGTACTCAGGTCCCTTCAGGGGAACGGTCTCCTTAAAAGCAGAGTTGAACCATCGATCGCAGGGCCCCCACGGCGTTACTACGATATAACGGATAAAGGCCGTGAAGCTTTCAGACGATGGATGGAGATATGGAAAAGAACCAGTAAGTTGATTGATAGGATACTGGGAGGTGTCCCCGATGATAAAGCTGATTGAAGACTACCTGAACGCTTTCAGGGAAGAATTGAAAGGGAGCGACAGAGCAACGATACAGGATGCACTATCCGATGCGGAAGATCACCTGAGCACAGCCCTTGATACAGAGCTTTCCGAACATCCCGAGGAAACGGAGGAAGCAGCTTTAAGGAATATCATCATCAGGTACGGCGAACCTGAAGAGGTGGCGGAACACTATCGTAACGTTGAGAAATACACTACTCCTGCTCTCTCTTCGATCAAGCGATCAAGGAAAGGGTTAGCTGCATTCTGCGGGATAATTGCCGATCCTTCCGCCTGGGCTGCGCTGCTGTACATGATCCTCTCACTGGCTACAGGTATCGTTTACTTTACATGGGCTGTTACAGGTTTTTCAGTTTCAGCCGGTTTGATAGTTCTGATAATCGGTGTGCCCCTGGCATGGCTGTTTTTTCTTTCGTTCAGGGCACTTGCTTTTGTTGAGGGAAGAATAGTGGAAGCGTTGCTCGGTGCGAGAATGCCGAGGAGGGCGATCTTCATACAAAAAGGCAAAGGATGGTGGGGAAGTATAAAGGGGACATTTTCAACGGGAAGTACATGGTCTTCTTTTATTTACCTTATACTCATGCTGCCCCTCGGTGTATTGTACTTCACTGTATTCATCACTCTTACAGCAGTATCACTGGCAATGATCGCTGATCCCATATTTGAACTGATTCTGGAAATACCTGTGTTCGATTTCCCTGAAGTCTGGTGGACCCCCATCTGGCTTATGCCCTTTGTTGTTATCGCCGGAGTGATATTGTTTCTATCAACACTGCACCTTGCAAAAGCTACAGGAAAATTGCAGGGTAAGCTTGCCAGAACCATGCTGGTGAGCGGATGAAGTGGAATATGCTGCCTGCGGTTTCAATAATGACACTGCTTATTGTCGCGTGCGGTCAGAATGGATCCAATGGAATTGCTGATCCATGGCCTGACAGAATGGATCTGCTGGTAATAGACAGTATAGGCATTGAAAGCGGCGACAGCAATTTTGTTTTCGGTGCCATTGGTGATGTCTGCTTCGGGAATCAGGATGAGATACTGGTACTCGATCAGGCCGGAAGCCACATAAGAGCATTTTCGAAAAGCGGAGATTTCCTTTCGCGGATAAGCAGATCCGGCAGCGGGCCGGGGGAGCTGTCCCTGCCTCTTTCCCTCTCCTGTCTGGAAGATGGCAGGATATTCGTTCTTGACCCCATGAGCAACAGTTATGAGGTATTCCACGGATCGGATTATTCCTTCAGTGAAGAAGTGGCGCTCTGGGGCAACAACCCGCCCATGGATCCATGTGGACTGGATGGGGAATACTACCTGGGGCTGAAATTTGAAATGGATCAGTCCAATGGATCATTGACCGGGATAAGTACCCTCGGGAGATTCAGAATGGGTGAAGCTGAACCGCAGGTCATTTACTATAGAGGCGAATTCCCAGTTGATTTAAGCGATTTCGATATACTCGTGAAGAACATGCTTCGCTCACTTGTTTTCACAGGGGACAGGAGTGGAAGGGTATTCTTCTCTGAGATGTCCACACATAGTTACGATGTACTTGCTTTCGAAAGCGATGGAACGGAGCTTTTTCGAATTACAACGGATTTAAGCCCGGTCTCCAGAACGACTGAAGAGATGGAGGAGGAAAAGGCTTACATGGAGCATTGGGTCTCCAGGATGAGCGGCATACCTATAGAATGGAATGCGGAACCCTTCAGATGGATGGTCGCAGGACTTGGAGTGGACGGGCAGGAAAGGCTCTGGGTCCAGAGGGGGACTGAACTGAAACCGGTCTTCGATGTATTCGATATGACAGGAGAACATCTGTTCTCAGCCCGATTCCCGATGGAGGGTCTAAGCTGGAAGTTCCACATCGAATCCCGGGGCATGCTTGCCTGGGAGGAAGATCCGGAAAGCGGTGTGCAGAAGGTATACATGATAGAAGAGCCCTGATCGGCGTTATTCTCTTTCCGGCTTGAATCCCCTTATGCAGAAGAAGTGAGAGCCGCTGATACCATGATAGTAGGTTTTTTCCTTCAGCTGATCCAGAATGAGCGGTTCGAACTCTTCCTGTCTTTCTTCACTGAGTTTTTTATACCTGTAAAAGGCAGACAGTGAACCCCCTCCGGCAAGAAAGCATTCCCTGTACTCCTTCCAGAGCAGCTTCCTTGAATCCTCATCTTTTTCCATGATATTCTCACGCATTTTCTCTATACCGTACTTCTGGACTTCCGTCTCGTAGGGTGGATGAGCAAAGCGGGCGGAGTCATTATAAAGAGCATCGATTCTGATCAATCCCAGGTTGGCCATCATCCCCGGTACCTTTGTCCCTATTCCCCAGTCGCCCCTTCCAAGTTTTGCTCTCCCCTCAGCCCAGATAAGCTGCATCTTGAATTGTGCAAGCTTTTCCTCGATTGAAGGGGAGTATACCGAATTGGAAACCATGCTCAGCGATGAGGATATGTTATCCGGTTCCATGCACATTATTACTCCACCGGGTTTCGTTATCCTGATCATTTCGCTGAGCGCTTCTTCGGGAAATTCAAGGTGCATCAGCAGTGTCTGGCACATGGTCCAGTCAGCGCATTCGTCAGGCAGGGGAATGCCGTTTGCCGAAGCGTTCACGAAGCAGGCTCTGCCGCCCTCTGACCAGTTCGATGAATTCTCATGTGCTTCGCGGAGCAGTTTGACCGAGCAGTCTACGCCCACATAGGTGCTGCCGCTGCCGAAGTGCCTCCAGAATGTCCAGCCCAGGTAGCCAAGTCCGCAGCCTACATCAACCGCAGTTATGCCGCTGCTGAGATCAAGCCAGGAGGCTATTCTTTCAATGGTGCTTTCTCGCCAGAGGTGTTTCCTTTGATCGACAATATGCTTCTTCAGATCCCTCTCTGACCAGTCTCTTATATTTTTATCTTTCATCTGATCCAGTATCCAGTGGAGGTCCCTGCCAGCCGAATCTTACAAGATCGACAGTTCCTGCAGTACTGAAAACAATGCCCTCAGTCTCCAGCATCTGTCTCTGTGCCGTGCACGGTTCTCCGTGGCTTCTGACGCTTACACTACCCCTGCTGTTAATGACCCTGTGCCAGGGCACATTGCTTTCGGGAGGAACGGAGGACATCGCGTAACCCACGTTTCGAGCGGAGCATCTTCCTGCTATCCTCGCTATCTGTCCATAAGTGGCGACCTTGCCGGGGGGAACCATATTCACTACCGAGTATATTCTGTCGTACATGGACTCTTTCATAGCCCATGGACTCCTGCTGCGTTCCTGAATCGCTGCCTGTTCCCATTGCTGATCTCTGAAGAAAATTCCAGCCTTGCTCCTCCAGGCGAACTGTAACCCCAAATCCATCCTGAAGATATTCCGTTCTTTCGAGCAATATCCGTGCAGTCCCCGAGAAAAGAAGATGTAAGTTTACCATTCTCAACAAAGGCTTCTCCGCCCCTTATTCGAATAGTAAAAAGAGGAGGAAACAGTTTTCTGAAAAGGATTTTAAAGAATGCCACTTTTCAGGGTCTTCCTATCGGCATGATGTACAGGGGTATCATGAACTCTTCAAGGATGAGTACTTCGGCAACTGCATTGTCTGTAAATGCACCGATAGCAACCGTTCCCAGTTCAAGGGCAGTGCATTGAAGATAGATATTCTGCGATGCGTGGCCAGCTTCCATATGTACGTACATGACGCCCCTGTCACCGTACACGGAGGTTGTAATACTGTAATCCGCTGCGATTGCGATAACGACAGGCGCGCTGCTGATACATCTCTGGCCCAGGGCTGCAAGGGCAAGGTCATGGAGGAAGTTCCCGGTCTTTACAGTCAGCAGAATATTTTCCTGGGGATCGAATCTGTATATCCCCGGCTCAAGGTCGTCAACATTTTCCGCTATCACAAAGACAGACAGCGGGTAAGTAGCTCCTGCTGATGGAACTGCCCGAAACCCCCTCTCCGAAGTGATGCCCTGGGCGGAATGGAGGATTCTCACGAGTTCCGGAAGTGTGATGCTGTCTTCCGTGAAAACCCTTACAGAACGCCTCTGGTCTATCGCCTGGGCGAGTGTGATGCCGCTGTCCTGCTCCCGGTCTGGAAGTTGAATAATGGTATTCTCCGGGTTTCCGGAGCATGATGCGTATGCGGTTAGAATCAGTAATAGAATCTTGATAAGCATTTTTTTCCTCCGGAAAATTCCATTGAGCCTGGATTAACACTTGCTGAACCATGTCAATATACAATATACTCAATACTCTGTTTCTTTACTCACATAAACTCACCGGAGGGAAATGTCGAAGAAAAAACGATCCACGCAATCGTTCAGCGAGTCAGAAGTACTGCTAAAAGCTTTTCTTGATCATTTTCCCGGAGCAGCATTTATAAGGGACAGCCACTCCAGGTACCTTCATATAAACAAGTATTTCATGGACGTTATAGGATCGCAGGAAAGGTTTGTGGGGAAGACTCCTGATCTTCTGTTTTCAGATGATTTTGCCCGCAGGATGGTTGAAGAGGATAAGAAAACCCTGAAAGATGGATACAATGTCTACGAGAAGAAAGTACAGCTTCTGAACGACAGGATATCCACCTTTGAAATACACTCGTTCCGGATTGACAGGGAAGAGAATGAACCCCTGATAGGTGGCATAGCGATAGATATCACCGACTGGCGTAATTCTAAAGAGGCTCTCAGGGAAAGCGAAGAAAGATATCGGGCGGTTTTTCAGAACACAGGTGCTGCCACGATCATTGTGGACAACGATATGACCATTCTGCTGGCGAACAGGGGATTTGAACGGTTGACCGGTTATGCAGTCAATGATATCTGCGGAAAGATGAAATGGACGGATTTTGTCGCTCCGGAAGACGTTGAGAGAATGGCGAAGCATCATAAAGACAGGAGTAATGGGAAAAGGCCTGCATTGAATGAGTACGAATTTCATTTAATAGACAGAGAAGGTAACATGAAGGATGTACACCTTCAGGTGGATCTGATACCGGGCACTGTCAGGAGTGTCTGTTCTCTTCTGGACATCTCCGAACTGAAAGATACTCAGAAGAAGCTCCGCAAGAGCATTCAGAATATGGAGATCCTTCTCAGAACCATGCCTGACATAATGTTTGTACTTACCCGCGATGGTGAATACATGGATTTCTGGGTCGAGGATGACAGCGAGCTGGCTATACCTTCTGATAAGATAATTGGAAGCAATGTGCGAGAACTCGGCTTTGATGATAAAAAACTACAGGAGATCCTGGACTGCTTGCAAAAGACACTTGAGACTGGAGAAGTCCAGTCAGTGGAATACGAGCTTGATATACAATCGGTGCACAGATTCTTCGAAGCAAGGCTTGCGCCATACGGCTTCGAAAGTGTGATTGCTGTTGTCCGTGATATTTCAGCCCGGAGAAATGCTGAGAATGAACGGCTTGAAATGCAGGCCAGGATTCAGCATACACAGAAACTGGAAAGTCTGGGGGTCCTTGCAGGCGGTATAGCCCATGATTTCAACAATATCCTTATGGCTATTCTTGGAAACGCTGATCTTGCGCTTATGTCTATTCCCGATACCAGCCCCGCAAGGGTTTCGGTGAATAATATTATCAATGCAGCGACTACCGCAGCCGATCTCTCCAGCCAGATGCTTGCCTACTCGGGGAAAAGTGATTTTGAAATACTACCTCTTGACCTGAACAAGGTTATTGTTGAACTCACACACCTTCTTGAAGTGAGCATATCCAAGAAAGCTGTTCTTAAATTCAGGCTTGCGGATAAGCTGCCGCTGATAATGGCGGATGCCGCTCAGATAAGGCAGATCCTCATGAATCTTATCACAAACGCTTCGGAAGCCGTAGGTAAATCAAGCGGAGTGATTTCATTAACAACCGGGGCGATGTACTGTGATTCCGCATATCTGAATACTACTGAACCGACTTCGGATATCAGTGAGCATATGTATGTCTATGTGGAAGTATCAGATACAGGCTGCGGTATGGACAATTCGGTTATGGCACAGCTCTTTGAGCCTTTCTTCACTACGAAATCCTCGGGAAGAGGACTGGGTCTGTCATCCGTTCTGGGAATAATCCGGAGTCACAACGGAACAATAAAAGTCTACAGCGAACCGGGGGAGGGGACAACTTTCAAGGTTCTTTTCCCGGCTTATCCTACAGATGGTTCTGAAAACCTCAATTCCAGCGAGGGGATAACAAAAGAAATATGGACTGGAGAGGGAATCATACTGTTCGCCGATGATGAAGATACCGTACTTGCCGTAGGACGAAACATGCTTGAGCATCTTGGATTTACCGTTCTTTCGGCTGAAGATGGCCTGCAGGCGGTCGAGCTATTCAGGAAGAACGCAGAGAACATAATACTTGTCATTCTGGATCTGACCATGCCTCATCTGAGCGGTGACGAAGTATATCGTGAGATCCGCCGCATCAACAACGATGTCCCGGTGATCGTTTCCAGCGGCTTCAGCAGGAAGGACGTAATGCACAGGTTCGCTGGTAAACACCTGGCGGGATTCATTCAGAAACCTTACCGAATAGAAGAACTCTCGACTGTACTAAAGGATGTCCTTACGATCAGGAACGGCAACTCATCAGAATAACCCGACCATTTTGGCTGCCATCGCAAGAATTGCTGCAGCCAGAATAACTCTTATCCATTTGTCACCTTTCCTGATGGCAAAAGTGGAGCCGAACCACCCACCTATGGATGTACCCCCGGCTAGGATAACAGCGGGCAGCCACCGGATTTCTCCGTTGAGAATAAATACCGCCAGTGAAGGTACGAGATAGGCTGCTATGATTATGATCTTCAGACTGTTAGTCTTCACAAGGGAAAGGCCTCCGATGATTGAAAGGGCAAAGATTACCAGGTAGCCGGTTCCAGCCTGGATGAAGCCACCGTAGATGCCGATGAAAAAGAACAGGAATACCTGAAGAACGGGATGCCGCAGCTGTTCCGAGAAATGTTCGGTGTGTTTCTTCCTGCCAGTGTGGAGAATCACCGCAAGTGCAAGAACCATGATGACTGAAAGAATGGTGCGAAAAGTATCTTCTGGTATGTCCAATGCTATCATTGAACCTATGACAGCACCTGCCATGGCAGAGATACCCAGCTTTAAACCCTGTCTTACGTCCCTGAAACCATGCCTTCTGAAGTTTCTGACGGCAATTATGTTCTGAATAAGAACAGCTATTCTATTCGTCCCGTTAGCAGCGGTTGCAGGCAGCCCACCAAGTATTATCAGAAGAGGTATTGTGAGAAAGGAGCCACCGCCGGCGTTGACATTAACGAACCCGGCGGCGATACCCGCCAGAAAAAGCAATATTGCGTTAATCGGAGTCATTCCATATTATCTTTCTATGTGTTTAAGTATCGACACTAACAGGGGAACAGGATTTCGCCAAGGTTTTTAGCATCGTGAATTTCCATTTTCCATAAACAGTATGCACTGATGAAAAGGTACGAGAAGGAGGAAGAATGTTCAGAATCAGCATTGCACTGATCTCACTTGCGGTTTTAGCTCTGGTAATATCTTGCGGAACAGAAGCGCCCGCCGACCCTGCGGAAATCGCGGAAAGAATGTTCGAAGCCGCACAGGTTCGTGATTACGATAAAATGTACACATTCATGTCACCTGAAACGCAGGACGAGATCAACGAAGCTGCCCTTGCCGGGATAGAAATAGTATCGTTTACAATAGGGGATATCGAATACTCGGATGACAGCACAGAGGTAGAACTGGATTATACGATTACAATCAAGAATATCACTAACGGAGATACGGAAGTTATGGAAGACGATATGGATATGATCATGACTTCTGAAGGGGACTGGATAATAACCGATATGTGACAGGCTGAAAAGCCTTCTGAAAATTGCAAAGGGATAACACTTATGCACATTGCAATCTATTTCATAGTGGGTTCGTTGCTTCTTGCTACAGGACTGATATATCTGACTAAAAAACTCCTTAAAACCGCCATGGCGGAGGTGTACGCTGAATATCCTGAACACAGCCGCATACTTACATCCCCCATGGCGAATCTTTTCGGGATTAAATCAAGGGGAATGAAACAGATAAGGGGTAACGGCATTTTTCTGCTCACATCTTCCCAGCTCTACTTCAGGATGCTTCTGCCTAAAAGGGAACTTCTGGTGCCGCTTAGCAGCATTACATCTGTCGATACTCCAAAGAGTTTTCTTGGGAAGACGAAAGGAATGAAGCTCCTTAAAATCGATTTCAGAAATGATGTCGGGGGTACGGATTCCGCTGCATGGCTGGTTCGGGACCTTGAAAAATGGGTTGAAGCCATCAAAGTATCAGCAGAGCTTAACTGACAATCGCTTTCTCTTCCTTCGGTGCTTCTATCAGTTCCAGTTTTTCGAGCCTGAGAGTGATTGCATAGGTGCTTCTTTTCAGCTTAATCGCAATTTCATCACGGTCAGTGCCTTTGCTGAATTCATCCCGCAGGACATTCTCTTCTTCTTCTGTCCAGGTTTTTCCGCTTCGTTCGTACTTGCTTGATGGACCGTCCTGCGGCAGCTCTCCTCTTTTTTCTACTGCCAGCCTGAGATCTTCAGCCGCCTTTGATATCATACTGCCGATTTCCTCGAGGT
>JAUVUL010000235.1 GCA_030600975.1 Candidatus Aegiribacteria sp. | reverse complement strand
CCTGACTGACGGTTCAGCCGATTCGTGGGAAGCCGCCAGAAGAATAGCTTCATTCGTTGATACCAGTGTTGAGAACAGCCCTACGGTTTCCCTGCCTTCAGCAGTGGATGTAATGGAAAACCTCAGAGGAGACTGCAACGAGCATACCATACTCACAGTGGCTCTCGCTCGCGCGGCCGGCCTGCCCGCCAGGATCTGTGCCGGTATTGTGTATCTGAACGGTTCGTTCGGATACCATGCCTGGCCGATGATCTGGGTGGGAGAATGGGTAGCGATGGATCCGACATTCAGCCAGTACATTGCGGATGGAACACATATTATGCTGGCTACGGGAGATCTTGAATCACAATATGTTGTCAACTCGGCAATCGGCAGGCTGAGTATTATCGAGTTGGAACAGGACTGATGGTTTCCAAGGCCGAAACCCGGGCAATGAAAAAAGCTCTGAAACTGGCGGCTTACGGCAGAGGCAGTACCTTTCCCAATCCCATGGTTGGCGCAGTCATCCTTGACCTCAATGGTGACCATGCGGGAGATGGTTTCCACAGGAAATGCGGTGCACCTCATGCTGAAGTAATCGCCATCGCATCTGCGGGTGACGCTGCATCGGGCGGCACCATGGTCGTAACCCTGGAGCCCTGCTGTCATCATGGTCGTACCGGGCCATGTACCGATGAAATTATCAGGGCGGGGATCTCAAGGATAGTTATTGCCATGACCGATCCTGACCCGAGGGTGAGCGGCAGGGGAATAAAGCAGCTCGAGTCAGCTGGGATTGAAGTAGAAACAGGTCTTTTCTCGGGAAAAGCACGCGAACTCAACAGGGTGTATCATCACTACCTTGAAACATCAAGAAGCTGGATTACTCTCAAGATGGCCCTGAGCCTTGACGGCAGGACAGCCGCGGCCGATGGAAGCAGCAGATGGATATCATGTGACAAATCCCGCAGGCTGGTACACCGGATGCGAACATCTGTTCAGGCTGTATTGACAGGAGCGGGAACGGTTCGAAAGGACGATCCGGAATTGACAGTTCGTCTGGCTGATACCCTGTCTGGCAGGCAGCCTGTGCGTATAGTAGTTTCGTCCACCGGTGATTTTGGTGATTCATGGAAGATCTTCAAGAGCCCGGGAAGGGTTATCATCGCTGTCCCGGAGGGTGTGGCGATGCGCCTGACCGAATACACAGGTATACCCGGAGTTGAAGTGTGGGAATTCCCTGCGGATTCCGGGATACAGGGGATCAACCTCACCTCGCTTTTTGAAAGAACCGCTGCTGAAGGTATTGGCTCCATTCTCTGCGAAGCGGGAAGCGATCTTTCCACACGGCTGCTGAAGGATAAGCTGGTAGATTCTGTCAGCGTTTTCACTGCGCCGGTAATACTTGGGAGTGAGGGAAGACCTGCCTTTGAATTGCTTGGAATAGACAATATTGAAAACGTGATAAGGTTGGAAAATGTTTCATCCCATCGCTCCGGGTCCGATTTCCTTACGGAGGGTTGCGTTGTTTACCGGGTTGATTGAGGACAGAGGGAAAGTGAAGTCCCGGTCAGGCGGCAGTCTGACCGTTCAGACGAAGCTTTTTGAAACAGCATCACCCGGAGACAGCATCGCTGTTGATGGCTCCTGCCTGACGGTCAGTGGCATCGGAAGCCGGAACCTCTCGTTTTACTGCTCGGCGGAAACCGTATCAAGAACGATCATCTCCGGATACTATCCGGGGACTGAAGTAAATCTGGAACGACCACTTAAACTCTCGGACGGGTTGCATGGCCATATTGTTACCGGCCATGTGGATAATACGGCAGAGGTTCTTAGAGTAAAGAGGAGCGGAGAGGGCATGACAGTATGGATATCCTGTTCCGGAAAGAACTTCCTGCTGCTGGTGGAAAAGGGATCCATAGCTGTCAGCGGGATAAGCCTTACCGTTGCCTCGCTAGCACCGGACAGATTCTCTGTTGTCCTGATACCGGAAACACTTGAGCGAACCACAGCGCGGAGCTTGAAACCGGGTTCACAGGTGAACCTTGAATACGATATTATTGGTAAGTACGTTTTGAAGCAGACTGATGCAGTTATTGGAAACAGGCGGTTGAGGGATTACCTTGAACAGTAGCAGAATAGCCGGAGCTGAAGAAGCGATAAAAGCCATCCGCAGCGGGAAAATGGTCGTTGTGGTGGACGATGAGAACAGGGAGAATGAGGGAGACCTGATAATCGCAGCCGAAAAGTGCAATGCTGAAGCTGTGAATTTCATGGCTCTGGAAGGAAGAGGTCTTATTTGTCTTTCAATGGAGGAGGAGGCCCTCGATAAGTTGGATATTCATGAGATGGTTCCCAGGAATACTTCCCTCCATGAAACGGCATTCAGGGTCAGTATCGACGCGATTGAGGGAGTGTCCACGGGTATCTCCGCCCATGACAGGGCAAGAACAATTGCCGTTGCAATAGATCCTTCCTCACAGGCGTCCGATCTTGCCAGACCTGGTCATATCTTTCCGCTGGCTGCGAGGCCCGGAGGAGTTCTTTCCAGAACAGGCCATACGGAAGCAGCGGTTGACCTCGCCAGGCTCGCAGGACTCAAACCGGCGGGTGTTATCTGCGAGATCATGAGCCGGGATGGCTCCATGGCAAGACTTCCTCAACTCATCGAATTTGCCCGGAAGCACGACCTTGTTCTTACATCGGTTGAGGAACTGGTTCAATACCGTAGAAAAACCGAAAAGCTGGTCAGAGAGATAGCCAGATCAACACTGTCAACAGATTATGGCCTGTTCGACCTTCATGTATTCGAAAGCGTCACCGAGGGAGAAGTGCATGTGGCCCTGGTGAAGGGTGATGTAAAGGGCAGGGACAACGTACTTGTGAGGGTACATTCACAGTGCCTTACAGGAGATGTTTTCGCCTCTCGCAGGTGTGACTGCGGAAACCAGCTCCACGCGGCGATGAAAAAGGTTGATAGTGAGGGGCTGGGAGTAATTCTCTACATGGCGCAGGAAGGGCGTGGAATTGGCCTGGCAAACAAGATAAAGGCTTATCACCTGCAGGATCACGGGCTGGATACCGTTGAGGCCAATGAAGAGCTTGGTTTTCCCGCGGATCTTAGAGATTATGGTACCGGGGCACAGATCCTTGTTGAACTGGGTCTCACAACCATAAGGTTGATGACGAACAACCCTAAAAAGATCGTAGGGCTGAAAGGATACGGCCTGGAGATTACGGATAGGATCAGAATAGAGATTCCTCCTACTGAAGAGAATCTCCAATACCTCAGAACGAAAAAGACAAAGCTCGGACATATGCTGGAGGGAGTAGACGATGACCTGGATTCATGAGGGCCAGCTTGACGGCACAGGGATCAAACCTGCTGTTGTGGTTTCAAGGTTCAACAATTTCATTACGAAGAAGCTTCTTGATGGAGCTCTTGACTGTCTGGAAAGACACGGCGTTAATACCGATGATATTAACGTCTTCTGGGTTCCTGGAGCCTGGGAGATATCTCCTGTTGCCGTGAGGATAGCCGATACCGGGTTATTCGACTGCGTTATCTGCCTGGGTGCCGTAATACGCGGAGAAACTCCCCATTTCGAGTATGTATCCGCTGAGAGTGCAAAAGGCGTGTCTCAGGCCGCAATGCTGGCGGATGTTCCCGTTATTTATGGAATTATTACCGCGGATACGGTTGAGCAGGCTGTTGACAGGGCAGGGACCAAATCCGGTAACAAGGGTTTCGATGCAGCAATGACAGCTCTTGAGATGACAGCGCTCTACGAGCATGTGGCAGATCTGGAGGAATCCGTTGATGCTGAAAGTGCTGAAGAGGAGTCGACTGAGGCGTAATGGGTATAAGAAGTAGAGGACGTAAAGCCCTTCTTCAGGCCAGGTACGCCATGGAAGCGAACAGTGGAACTCTTTCGACTAACCTTGAGGATATCAGGCTGCTTCTGGCAGATCCGGACCTGGGACTGGGCGTTCCAATGGATACGGAGGACTGGAACTGGGTATCCGACCTTGCAAGGGCAGTCCACTGTAACAGAACAGAAATCGACGCAAGGATCGAAGATGCTCTGGAGAACTGGACACTGGACAGACTCAGCCTTGTTACACGTCTTATACTTGAACAGGCGCTCGGGGAAATGTACTATTTTCAGCCACCGACGGAGCCTCCCATTGTTATTGACGAATCAATTGAACTGGCAAAGGCATTCGATGCGAAGGAAACCGCGGGTTTTGTGAACGGAGTTCTGGACACCATCGTAAAAACCTTTAGTGCGAGTGTTTCTCCCCGGAGGAAATAACGGTATGTTGATTAGACTTATTTCCGATATTCACAGTAATCTCCAGGCTCTTGAGGCGGTGCTG
>JAUVUL010000036.1 GCA_030600975.1 Candidatus Aegiribacteria sp. | reverse complement strand
CTCCGAACGAGTGTTTTTCGCACCCGGTCCTGTTGGCAGTAACGGAATAGACCATATTCTCAATATACCTGGACAGCATTGTCTGCTGACAATAGGTCAGAACAAGGTTTGCAGGATGACAAAGGATATCAGCTCCCTGCAGGGCAAGTGTCCGGGCTACTTCAGGAAATATCCAGTCAAAACAGATCATCATACCGATACGAATCCCTCCGATATCGAATACAGTCATGGGCAGGTCTCCGGGATCGAAGTAGAGCTTCTCCCTGTCAAAGAGGTGCAGTTTTCTATAGGTACCGCAAATACCTGAAGGACCCAGCAGCAGAGAACTGTTGAAGCACTTTTCAAAGGATCTCTCCGCGAAACCTGTAACGATGTGTATGCGGCGGCGAGTGCACAGTGATAGAAGATCCGATACTATCGAGGAATCATCCGGGTTTTCAGCAAGAGACAAAAGCTCTTCCCTGTTGCTGAAGCCGTATCCGGTAAACGGAAGCTCGGGCAGAACCACAATATCCGCGTCAATATTCTCTAGAAAGTTCACGATTTCCCTTAGGTTCTTACTTACGCAACCGAACACGGGTGCAAACTGAAAATACCCGACCCTGACTGTGTGAGCTTTTTCCATATTCCTCTGTCCTAATTCATTGAGCAACTTATACTTAAAAATCGGTTATTGCAATCAAGCATGCTATTGCTAATACGAATATCGCAATGCATAGTGTCAGGGTATATATATAAATTCATTCCCATTGAAAGGTTGATGCAATGACATGATCAATTCTGTTTATTCTATTCTCAGCAATCTTAATATCTCCAGTATATGCTGTTGAACCTGATGTTACGGTTTTGAATAACGGGCTTACCGTCATTACACAGGAACTCCATTACGCTCCTGTTGTAGCTTCGGTTATCTCCTACCGAGTCGGTTCACGCAACGAATGGGGTGATATTCTGGGGATGAGCCATTTCTGCGAACACCTGATGTTCAAGGGAACAGAGGATATGCCGAAATCAAGATTCTGGCAGATAGTCCAGAGGGACGGAGGAAGTGCAAACGCTTTCACAAGCAATGATGTCACCTGTTACTATCTTCTTCTTCCATCGAGCAGGCTGGAAGATGCATTAGTTATTGAGAGCGACCGGATAGTGAATTGTACTATCGATTCGGCAGAAGTTGTATCTGAGCGTAATGTTGTTCATGAAGAGCGCCGGATGAGAAGCATAGACAGTCCTGATGGAGCGCTCTGGGAAGCTCTTGCGGAACTCGCTTTCGCAGAACACCCCTATAGAAATCCGGTAATCGGATACGATAACAATATTCTGGGATACAACCACAATAAAGCCCGCAGTTACTATGAAACCTACTACTGCCCGTCCAACGCTGTTCTTACGTTCGTGGGAGATTTCGATACGGAAGAGCTTCTTCAGCAGATAAGACGATATTTCGGTAGTATTCCATCGGGGGAAGTGCCCGTGGAAAACATCCCGTTCGAGCCCCTGCAGACTGAAGGTCGATATGTAGAGATCGAACACGCATCGAATCTACCAAGGTTTGTGATGGCTTTTCACACGGTTGACGGAGCCCATCCTGATAACCCGACCCTCAGCATGATCGCCTCCTACCTTTCGGGGGGAAGATCGAGCCGGCTTGAACAGCTCCTGGTGGAAACCAACCTGGTGCACAGCGCGGGAGCATGGAATGACGGCGGGATAGATCCCGGCATGTTCAACATCTATGTAACCATGAACCCTCCGGGGGACAGCGATGTGACTATAGAGGAAGTTCAGGAAATCATCTGGCGCGAACTCGATGAGATCGCGGAGAACGGAATTCCCGAAGAGATGCTTGAGGAACAGAAGAACAGGTACCGTGCACGGGAGATACTGGGCAACGCCAGCCCCCTTGGACAGGCAATTGATTACAGCCTTTCCACTACAATGTTCGGCAATCCTCTTCATGGAATAGAACAGCTTGAACTGATAGAACAGCTTGCACCTGTCGATGTAAGTGAAGCTGCATCGATATACTTCAGGCGGAACGGTCTGAACGTTGCAGTACTCGTTCCATCGGGAGGAATGGGAATATCATCAGGCGGCGAGAGGGAGGAACTTCCCACCGATGTTACAGAACCCTCATCGATCAATTATGAAGGCCTTGAAATACCTGCGGATTTTCTCATACCTCCTGAGACATCTATCTCTGACGTCGTTCAGGAATTCGAACTCGCAAACGGCCTCGACCTGCTCATCAAGGAAGATCATACGTTTCCGGTGGTCTCCATCAGCTTTGCCGTTCCCATGGGTTCCCTGATGCATTTATCTCAGCTCAGCGGGCTTACTTCAGTAACGACTGAAACGATGCTGAAGGGTACTGAAGATCTGGATTATATAGAGTTCCACAAGAGGCTTGAAATGGAAGGCTCATACCTGAGGTTTTATTCGGGTATGGAGTATTCCTCTGGTTCGATAACTCTGCTTTCGGAGGACCTGGAAATCGCGTTTGAAACGATCTCGGATCTGCTTGTAAGACCAGCTTTCAGAGAATCCGATTTTGAGACGGTAATGATCGAGCATTACGCCAACCTTGAAGCTTCCGCCGAACAGTCTTTCTCGGTTGCCTACGACAGTCTCATGGCTATAACCGTTGATTCTCCATCCGATTACAGAAGCCCTTCCGAATCAACTCTGGACAGAATCACACTCAACACTGTGATGGAGTACTACGGAACCTGCCGCAGACCGGAGGGAACTGTAATAACCGTTGTGGGTGACAAAGATCCTGAAACTGTCTTAAGGCTGACGGAAGATTTCTTTGGAGGCTGGATTAATCCTGCGGAGCCTCTCCCCGAGTTGGACATCCCTGAATTCTCCACAGCTCCCGGAGATACGATTGTATCGTTCATGCCGGGAAGGGTGCAGGCGGTAGTTCTGATAGCCAGAAACGCACCCGGTACCGAAATGCCTGATTATCCGGCCTTCAGCATTATGAATAGAATACTTGGAAGAGGTATCGGTTCGAGGCTGGGACACAGCGTCAGAGATGAACAGGGACTTGCATATGGAGTTGGCAGCTGGTCATCAACTTTAGACAGTACCGGCTTCTTCACGGCCTACCTGTCAACCCTGGCCGATTATATACCTCAGGCTACTTCTTCGGTAATCTATGAAATGGAAAGGATCTCAACCGAGAACGTAAGGGACATCGAACTCCTTCTCGCAAAGGCTAATGTAGTTGGAGCGCAGGCTTTTTCAGGCATGAGCTACGCAGGCCAGGCTTCGAGATTCACAGGGCTGCATATCAAAGGTAAACCTCTCGACTGGGATCTTACCTACCTTGGAGAAGTTCTTGAACTAACGCCCGATGATCTCCGGGAAGCCGCATCAACATATTTCGTATCCGGAGAATGGTTTGTATCCATAGCGGGTGGGCTGCAGGAGGAGGATTTTCTATCGGAATGAAGCACGGTAAATATAGCAGCATGACCGGAATACATCTTTAATATATGAACGGGATAATACTACCTGACAGGGTCAGAATAGAGAAGCTGGAGAACGGTCTTACGGTCATACTTCAGGAACTCAGGTACTCCCCGGTAGCTGCAGTGTGCCTTGTGTACAGAGCAGGTTCATTGTGGGAAACCTCTGAAACAGGTGGTCTCAGTCATTTCTGCGAACACATGATGTTCAAGGGATCAGCAAAGTTCGGCCCCGGCATCTACTGGCAGATGGTTCAGCGAAACGGCGGGCTGGCAAACGCTTACACATCAAGAGACATAACCGTCTATTACTCTACAGTTCCCAAAGCTGGTCTGAACGATATTCTGGAACTTGAGGCTGACAGGATGCAGAACTGCAGAATGTCTGCAGAAGATGTTACTTCAGAGACAGCGGTCATACTGGAGGAGGAACTTCTTACAGACAGAGATGACCCGGCAGGCACACTTGATTCACAGCTTTACAGCAGGGCTTTCGGCAGCCATCCCTACGGTAGACCTATCATCGGCACACCGGATGAGATTCGGTCATTCTCTTTGGAGAAACTGCAGAAATACTACAGGAATTTCTATAATCCAGCGAACGCGGTTATCTCCGTGGTGGGAGATATTGACTTTGAAGCCGTGTTCGCAAGAATCGGAGAGCTCTTCGGGAAGAGTGCCGGGCATCAAGCTCTAAAACCTCATGTTGCCGCTGCACCTCCTGGTACGGAGCAGTTAAGAACGAATATCGAACATCCTTCTCACCTTCCAAGAATTTCCATTGGATTCAGAGTACCGGAAGGGAATCATGCGGATTCAGCACATCTCTCACTCATTTCAGTTTACCTGGCGTCCGGCAGATCAAGCAGGTTTGAAGAACTTCTGGTAAAGCCATCGCTTGCTCTGGATATCTCTGTATCAACAAATACTCTTGTCATGCCGGGGCTTTATGTGGTGAGGGCTGTGCTGCCGAGGGATGGCTCCGCATCGAAGGTTGAAGATATCATCTTTAGAGAACTTGAAAGAATCGGGCAGGAGGGTATTGAACGCAGCGTGCTTGAAACCCTCAAGAATCGCAGGGAAGCCTGGAGCATAATATCTGACGCAGACCCCCTTGGCAGGGCAAGAAGATTCGCAGCGGGATACGCTAAATTCAATGACCCTTACTACTACTGGAAATCAATAGAAGCGTGCAATACAGTTGATGAGAATGATATCAGATCAGCCGCATCCAGGTATTTCAGAAAGGATTTGTCCACTGTCTCTGTACTGAAACCTTCCGATACAGATGCTGCCAGATCGTCTGCACTGCCCACTTCTTCCTCCGAAACCGATCTGGTTCCCCCCACTGGCCAGGAGCCTTCTGATATAGAAATTCCCGACAGGCTCCTTAAGAATCCTGATATCTCCGTGTCCGACAATACGAAAGATATCATGCTTGATAACGGAATAAGGGTGCTTTTGAAAAGGGATACTTCTTTTCCCATTGTTTCAATGGGTTTCTCCTCCTCAATGGGTTCAAACAGAGAACCCACAGGTCTAAAGGGTCTGTCGGAAATCACCGCTGAAACCATGCTGTTCGGAACAGCTGAAGAAGACAGCATAAAATTCAATGCGCGGCTTGAAAACCTGGGTACAAGCGTGGATTTTTCATCGACCACTGATTATGCCGGGGGTATCATCACATCCCTGAACAAGGACGTGTCTGAGGTTTTATCCGTAATTTCAGATATGCTTATCCGCCCGGCCTTCCGCCTGTCCGATATTGATGCTGTAAGAACCGATGCGATCTCAAGCCTTGAGGAATGGATTAAATCCCCTGTAGGAGCAGCCATGAACTCCTTCTCCAGACAATCAACTGATCCTCCTTCGAACGCGGGTGTACCTACCAGAGAATCACTGGAAGCTGTATCACGAAAGAACGTAATCGATTTCCATCGAAGGTGCTGCAGGCCTTCCGGAACGGTCATAGTTGCTGTGGGCAATTTCCAGGAAGATACGATACTCAAGACAATCAAAAAGTACTTCTCTAGCTGGAAAGATCCCGAGTACCCTCCGCTCGAAATAGAAAAAGTCAGCAATCAGAGTGATTCATCTGAAACACATATAAGCCTGGAAGGCAGGGAGCAGATAGCCATTCTTATCGGATCACCTGCCCCCCCCAGACTTCATAGAGACTCCTATGCCATTTCAGTCCTCAACGGAATACTTGGCGAGGGAATAGGATCAAGACTGGGAAGAAACATACGGGAAACAGGCCTGTCATATCATGTAAGCAGCCTCTATATCCCGCTTATGGATAGAGGCAGAATCCTCGCTCTTCTTCTCACAAGCCCTTCCTCTTTCCCTGTGGCCTTTCAGAAGCTGAAGCAGGAGCTTAAGGACCTTACGGAAAGTGCCGTGAGCAGGAATGAACTCAGGCTGGAAAAGGCCTCATGCATGGGTCGCCAGGAACTTGGCATGATGAAGTACAGCAATATAACTCAGATACTGCTTACCTACGCATCAATGAATCTTCCACTGGACCACGACAGGTATACAATGCTCAAGATCTCAGAACTTACAGAGGAAGATATCAGACTGGCAGCGGAAAATTGGCTTGGAAGCGGAATAACCTATGTATCCATCGCAGGCGGTTTGAACACAATTCCCCAATAAGGATGAGCGAATAGTTACGACATACTTTTCGTATTGAGTACAACGATATTCAGAATCTTTGGAATGTTTCTTTCCTATAGCAATGATATTTATTGACAATGAAATATGCTGACTTTATTTTATATTGTAATTTATTGTATGAATATAACAAAGCGGGGTTATCATGAAATTTGCTTTTATTGTACTGTTGCTAATCATCTCAATGGCAGTTGGGCAGGATCATGTTCTTCTGTCCGAGATCTGTGTAAGGAATTCACCGGCAGAATTCATTGAGATCTACAATCCGACGGGAACAGGAGTGCTCATTGAGGATTATTATCTGACGGATCTGTATGGGCTGCAAGTTTCCGCTGATGAGTTCTATCCAATCATTGTCAACAGTCCTGTGCAGAATCAGCAGATTTTCGATTTTCTTGTACAGTTCCCTGCGGGTACTGCCATCGAACCGGGTGAGGCACTGATCGTAGCATTGAACGGAAGTGATTTTCTGGCTACATACTCGTTTGAGCCTGATTTCGAAATAATAGAGACCGGTATCGGAATTCCGATGCGAATCCCTGTGAACGGATTTGTGGGATCATCAGCAGAGCTTGCCAATGGTGGTGGAACTGTTACTGTATTCTATTGGGATTCATGCAGTGATCTGGTACAGGATATCGATTACGCATCATGGAGCGATGATTATGTCCGCAGATTGGACAAGACGGATATATGCGTTGATGGTCCGGATGCGGATTATATTGAATCCACGTACTATAATGATATCGATCCATTATTTCAGGATAGAATATCAGGTGGCCCTCACCCGAACGGTCAGTCATTCACCAGGATCGATTTCACTGAGGGTACCGAAACGTTCTACGGGGGAAACGGATTGTACGGCCACGATGAAACCAGCGAAAACATGTCCCAGACCTGGGCATTCGTTGTTATTACTCCGGGATATATTACTACAGCGATCTCAAGAAGCACATGGGCTCAAATAAAGTCGATTGAGTATTAGCTCTTAGACCTGCATATTCACCAGCATTTTACTGCAGCGACGCATACAGCCGCGTCTGGTTGTATGTCGCACATCCGTCCTCGAAGTACTGTATAAGTACGCCTGCGGTTGGTTTTCATAGCGCATGGATAGGTTACATTCCGACATTCCATGCCGGCATCGAACTCATGTAGAGATCTGCCCGTCTGCGTGCTTCTGATTCTGTCAGACCCTTTTGCCAGTACATGAACCACTCCGTCATGATCAGTAGTACCTCTTCCCTGGGTAGAAGACAACCATTTTCATCCGAGCAGTAACAGCAGTAAATATCAGACACTCCAGCGTTGTGTTCTTCGTTCAGGGGTGCAAGGCAGGAGCGACAGAATTTTCCCTCCATCAACTCCTTACCATCCGCTCTGCCCCGAAAAGGTTCCGATTCCTCCAGAACTGTGTCAATATTTGTCAGCATTTCATCAGTATCAATATCTCTTCTTGCCTTCAGTTCAGGGGCTATTGCATTGAACATCTTCCTGCCCAGATGTTCAAAGAACGGACTTTCAGAATCGAGAAGAGATATTGAGAAGGAATCGGGATAACCTTTGCTAATGGGATTCTTTGTCTGGACATCCTTATAAGTGGAAACAATTCCCGCTTTCCTGGATATCTCCGTTTCAATGACTTCAAGTATCCTGTCTACAGGATTAATATTTACCATTTTCACCCACTCGAGCGGATCGTGTCCGAAATGCAGGGCAAGTCTGACAATCGTTCTGGTCCATGAGTGCAGAATACGCCTGCTGACAGGTTTCGTAAAATCGGGTACAGAGCAATCTACCAGTATTCTCTGAATTGTATGAGTCGATATTCTCAATTCACTCGCGAGTACCTGACGGGAAGCTGCTGCTTCATCCGCTTGGGCGATTGCTTTCCATATATCTCTAAATCCCTCTGGAAGCTTTTTCGGTGGGTGTTTATACATGGCCCCCCTTTCAGATAATGATCCTTCTATCGATACAATAATACTGTCAGATTGCATTTTTAGCAATGATGCTTCCCTGTCAATGAGATTTTTCGATATCTCCCTAGCAGTTAGCTCATTAGTGGATCTATGAAAATCAGTCATTGACTATATACAAATCAAAGTGTATTGTTAGCAATGCTAACTATTGTTAACAATCCATAGAAAGGAACATGTAAAGTGAAAACCTTACTCGTACTTCTTATCACCGGTTCGTTCGTATTCTGTGCCATAGCCGATGTCGTTGAGATCGTACCTGTGCAGGATGCATACATATGCTGCTGCAAACCTGATTCTACAAATCCGAATGGTGGAGAGAATTTCCTCTATCATGGTCAGTTTGGAACCTGTTATGACCGAACCCTGATTCAGTGGGAGCTTTCCGATATACCGGCGGGAGCTACGATAACTGACGCTGAGATGCAATTGTACTGTGAGGCGTTTTATGGAAGTCACTCCGGAGAGCCAGTATACTACCTGATAGAAGAGAGCTGGGATGAACAGACTGTAACTTTGAACACCCAACCGAATTACAGCTCTGTAATCACGGCAATTGGGTATTGGCCGGAAGTTGATGAATGGTACATTCTTGATATAACTGAATTTGTCGTGGAGTGGTTCAACGGAAACGAGGAGAATTATGGCATATACTGTCATTCGCAAAATACAACAGGCACATGTGTTCCGGGGTTTTATTCGAGCAACTATTCAAATGTGAATCTCCGTCCAAAGCTGGTTGTAACATATGATGAGCTGGAGCTGTCAGGAGCTTCATGGGCCTTTATTAAATTGGCATGTGACTGATTAGTCCGCATATTTCACCAGCTTTTGTTTCGAAGCGTCGTAGACAGTTGTGGATACGAGGCTTGCGAGTGCAGACTCCGCAGGCGTACTTCTACAGTACGTCGAGGACGGATGTGCGAGTAT
>JAUVUL010000055.1 GCA_030600975.1 Candidatus Aegiribacteria sp. | reverse complement strand
GTGAAGCGCCCAACAGCCCAGCCTCTGGTCAGGTGCCTTACAAATCATGATCCGTGTTATTCACATTATGTGAAGCATTCATTCATGATTGGCTCACCATCATTCTTGAGCTATGTATACAGATGTTTACATATCAGGTCAAGAACAATATTCCAGAGGAGTACATCCATAAAATAGTTTCAGGAGTTGAAATAAGTGAGCCAGTATTCTCACAAAGAAGAATCCTGATTTTTCTGATTTTAATTCTGTTTGGTACCCCGTGGTGGAGGTATTTCGAACTCTAGAACGCTATAGTAATAGATGCTATTAGAACTGCCATCGGGATGGGGAATGAGGTCTTTTTCTCATATTACCAATATTCACTGACTCCAAGTCGCGCTGAAGAATAGCACTGTATACTACTGTTTTAGAACAGGTTAGATCGTTCCGACGACACAGCTCTAATTAGACAGTATCTTAATAGATTCAACCCCTGGATATATTTACCCATTGTTCTTCATATTGATCTCTGCTATCATACTTATTAATAACTCAAAAGTAGCAATCACATCATACACATATCCATAATGGAAATGAGGAATACCATGCCGGATGTATTGAACTTCGAAGCGAAAGACTATTCTTTGAGAGATGTAATGTTCTTAAACGGGAAGTTCATCGTTCCTAGATTTCAACGCCCATACTCCTGGAATGAGGATCAACTAACTGATTTCTGGCTTGATCTGACATCAAGTACGGATACATACTTCTTTGGATCTTTCATTCTGAATAATGAGACTGAGGCAGACACTGGATACATAGAGATCGTTGATGGTCAGCAAAGAATGATTACTGTAACGATACTTTTAGCTGTTATTAGGGATCTGTTCAAGGAACTTGATCCTGTATGGGCTAAGCGCATACAATTGAAGCATATTGCTCACGATGACGATTACGGAGTTCAATCGTATTTAATTCAATGTAGTGAAAGCGCTCGAGAGTACTTCAAGGATCATGTACAGTTTGAAGATGCTGTTATAGCCGAATCAGAGCCCCAAACACCCGAAACTAAGCAGATCAAGAAGAATTATGAATTCTTCCTCAGCAAAGTCACCGAGAATCTTGAAGAGCTTAGCCCACATGAGAAGAAAGAGTATCTCATCAATCTCAGAGATAACATATCCAAAATAACAGTGATTAAAATAGAGATAACAGGTGAGGATGCAGCTTACGAAATATTTGAGACAACCAACGCGAGGGGTGTTGATTTATCGATTGCTGACCTCCTGAAGAACTTGATATTCAAGCATATTCGAGCTCAAGATGATCGTGATGAAGCAAAAGAGACGTGGGCTGAAATTGTCAGTAACGTACAGAACACAAAGACAGAGATGAGGAAGTTCATCCGGTACTATTGGTTATCGAAGTATCCACCAGTAACTGAGAAGAATCTCTTTAGGGATATTAAGAGGAAGATTACCAACTGGAATGCGCTGCTACAGGATCTCCGTATAGCCTCGAATCACTTCAGTCAGCTGATTGAAGGAGCCAAAGAGGATTGGAGTAATATGCGTCATGGTGACAAGATATTCCAATCAATAGAAGCAATACGATTCATGAATGTTTCTCAGTGCTATGTACTTTTCTTGAGTATACTTAGAAATCTCAATAAGCTTGGCAGCGACCCTACAAGGTTGTTTGAAATAATAGAGAAATTCACATTTGTATACTCGGTAGTGTGCAAGCAACCGGGAAACAAGGTTGAGAAGCTCTATTCGAAGCACGCCCGTGCGATAGAGCAAGCAATAACTGAGAGATCAGAAAAGAAAATTCACGCTAGCATATCAAGGGTATTCTCACAACTTGTGAATGATCTTAAGCAAGAGGTTCCATCGTATGAGGTGTTTAAGGAAAAATTCGCTGTTGTCTCATATGTTGATTCAAGTATCAAACGAAGGTTAATCAGTTACATTCTATCCAAACTGAATGCAATTGGTCAAACCGGAGAGCATCGTATTGACTTCGATAACGTCAATATAGAACATCTCTTACCACGAAATCCAAGTAGATGGGGTCTCACTAAAGCTGAAGTCAAGCCCTATGTGGACCTATTAGGAAACCTAACTCTGCTTGCTGAGAAGTTCAATTCAAGTATTGGTAACTCACCGCTTGATGAGAAACTAAAGCTTCTCTCGGAGTCAGAGATCCGAATTACTCAGGAGCTTGTCGGCTTAGTGAGATCAAACTCGAACACCTGGAATGTAGACTCTATTATGTTGAGGCAAACGCGATTTGGAGACACTGCCTATCATAGGATCTGGCAAATCTAGAACCCCCGACGGGATTCGAACTTGTGGTCCATGGTTCAGTAAACCATCTCTCTCTCCTGCTGAGCTACGGGGAAACCGGAGACCGCGATTAAGCAGTCCCGATTCAGAACAGCCAGATCTGTACCGGATGAAGCGAGTGACCTCTCCTTCGAAAGGTAACCTGGCCATGGAATTCTCTGGATGAGCGTGATCGAAAAAGCACAGGCCCGTTCCTCTTTTCTAATGGAAGAGGTGCCCATCCAAACCTTGCAGATGGATCGGGCAGGGGGTCGGAAGCTTTCCGGATCATATCCGAACTGACGATAAGGTTGTCCATCGAATGCATCATATTCGAATGTGCAAGAGCGTATTCCCATAATACACCCGGGTTGGCTTCAAGACTGTCTCCGCCTGGTGCTGAAACGGCTGATATAAGCAGGATCGTCTTGACAGTTTTTCGCACGGTTCATTCCTGAATCTTATTACCTTTCTACCCATTTCAAAACGAGAACCGGTAAAATGTGCTATTTTACTAGAAAATTGTTCCATACTATTTCACATAATCTCATCGGATATCTATTTTCAGATACTTCTAAAGGTTCATTTCGTCCAGAATGTCACCTTTGATGCCGATCTTAAGGAAAGAAAGGGGGATTTGCTTTCCCGACTGGATGAGGGCTTTGTGTACAACCTGAACAAGGCCACTGCAGCAGGGAACTTCCATGTAGACAACCGTGATAGATTTAATTTCATTCAATTTGAAAATTTCCGTGAACTTATCAGTGTAGTATCCCGCGTCATCAAGTTTAGGACATCCAACGAGAGCGACTCTTCCTTTAATGAAACGGTTATGGAAGTCAGGAAAGGCAAAGGGAACGCAGTCAGCGGCGATCAGAAGATCTGAATTGGTTAAGAACGGTGCATTGGGAGGAACAAGTGTGATCTGTACCGGCCATGTTGATAACCGGGAGGGTACATTATAAGAAGCGCCTGTTTCCATCGACTCAGCAGGATGTGAAAGCTCTCTAACTGATGACCCCGGGCACGCGCATACTACCGGTTTCTTATTCCTAGAAGTTGAGTCCCGCTCCTCAAGGTGTTTTTGTACAGCCTCTTCATCGTACTCGTCAGCGTACCGCTCCTCAATGCGTATCGCATCCTGAGGACAGGGACCGATGCAATCTCCCAGACCATCGCAGTACGACTCCTTTACGAGTTTTGCCTTGCCGTCTATTATCTGAATAGCTCCCTCGTGACACGCATCAGCGCAGATCCCGCAACCATCACATTTTTCCTCATCTATTCTGATTATCTTTCTTGTGATTCTGCTCATTTCACTCTCCTTCGCAAGTCATGCAAGTTCAGCGGCTGCATTATCTGTGAAAAACTCCTTCGGTAGATTTGATGTGTACTGTAACGAAGTTCCATACAGACAAGAAGAAAGTTCACATCCCTCTAACGTGTATTCTTTCAATTCAATATTACTTAAACTAGTATATGAATACCAATATGTCAATATTTGCCATAAAGTACGACATAGACGCATAATTGTTTTAGTTGTTGAAGATACATATATCCTATAATTAGTAATCTTATACCAATTAACTACCCTTGTGTGGATGATCCCTACACAGTTTCCAGTTCGGAGATGTATCCTGAAACCACGGGGTCTCTTATCGGCAACCTCGACGGAACCCTGAACAAGATATATGGTTTAACAGATGAATCTAACAACCGGATTGGAGAACAATGGGGAAACATTCGGATAACAATAGTGAAGAGAAAGTCACCCGGGCTGCGCTTGAAAAAAAACTGGCAATGGCTTCCGGAGAAGAACGAATCAGTATTCTATACAACCTTGAAGACTTACTCCAATCATCAAATCCGGCAAAGGTGATTGAATACTGCCAGGAGTGTCTTAATCTTCTGGAAAGCTTTCCCGATCGAGATCTTGAATCCATTCTTCTGGGAGATATCTGCTGGGCATACCAGAACATTGGGAAATACGAGGAAGCACTCGAATCCGGTTTTAAACGTCTCTATCTGGCTCATGCGATAAATAACAAAAAGGAAATCGCTTCCTCATATAGTAGAATCGGTATCGCATACTGGAGGCTTGCATGCTATGACGATGCTCTTGATTACCAGTTCAAGGCACTTGTTCTTTTTAAAGAACTGGGGAATCGGAATGGTATTGCGGGAACCAACACCAACATTGGTATACTGTACTTTGATCTGGAAAATTACGACAAGGCTCTGGAATATTATAACAAGGTTTTTGATATATACAGGGAAGAATATAAGGAAGGAACAAGCCTCGATAGTAAGATCAATATAGGTAATGTCCTGAATAACATCGGAGCTGTTCATGAACAGTTGAAGAACTACGAAAAAGCTTTGAACTGCCACCGGGAATCTCTCGAAATAAGCGAAGAACTTGGTGACAGGCAGGGCATATCTCAGTCAATTATCAATATAGGTATTTCTCTTGAAAGTCTCGGCAAACACCAACAAGCTCTGGAACACTTCTTCAGAGCTCTTGAAATAACGCGGGAAATGAAAGATCATAAAACCGAAGTTGAAACTCTGATCAACATAGCAATCAGTAATGTCTCACTGAATAAATTCGACATAGCTATTGAATACTTAAAGAAATCTGAAGGAATAGCAAGAAGGATTAATGCAAAGTACGTTCTTTGTGAAAGCCTGGAACTGTTATCAACCACCTATCAAGAAATATCCGACCTGGATAAAGCTCTTGATTACTTCAGACAGTGTAGAACTCTGGAAAAGGAAATATTCAGCGAAGACAACAAGAAGAAAATGATGGAACTTGAGATAAGACATCATGTTAAGAGCAAAATGAAGGAAGCGGAAATAACCCAGCAGAAGAATATAGAACTTGCTGAGGCCAACAGAGAGTTAAGAAAGGCGCTAAATGAAGTAAAAACCCTGAGCGGTCTTCTTCCTATCTGTGCTTCCTGCAAAAAGATAAGAGATGATCATGGTTACTGGAAACAGATCGAATCTTACTTCTCCGAGCATTCGGAGGTTCATTTCAGTCACGGCCTGTGCCCACAGTGCATTAAAAAGTTGTATCCCGAACTGAAAGAACAGGGGTGACAAACGGGTAGGAGCGAGCGAGTTCCTGCAAAGATGACCAACCGGTCGTCAAGGTATGTCAAGCCATTAAAATGTGAACCTCAACAGATACTGGCTTGCGCTTGGGAATACAGTGCTGAAGCGGTCACGAGACACTATTCCCGGTGGAATAGATCCGTTTTCGACAGGTGGATGTTCACGCGGGACATGCTCAGCGAATTGACATGATCCTCTAATTCTTCATATTGTTTTTCAGGATAACGAACGACTTTACAGAACATTTGTGGTGTAAAGGGGATGAAATGAGTTTACTGGGCAATCTGATCGGTGCAGGAAAGGGTATAATTGTTAAGGAACTGGCAAAGCTGGTGGGACTCAGCGATGATAAAGCCATCAGCGCATTAAGTCTTCTGCTGCCCGCGTTATCAAAGGGACTGAGTCAGAACACTGCTGATCAGAACGGTCTGGAATCCCTTCTCAGTGTAATCAGGTCCGGCAGCCACACGAAATATGTGGATGACCCGGAAATCCTCAACCGCAATGAGACTGTTGTCGATGGAAATGCAATACTCGGACACATATTCGGCAGTAAGGATGTAAGCAGAGAAGTTGCAGGATTTGTTTCAGGCAAAACAGGAATAGATATTGAAACAATCAAGAGGATGCTACCCATGGTTGCCGCTGCAACTCTGGGCACAATCGAGAAGGAAGATGAAGAGACCTCGGCATCAACAGATGATGGAAACCTTCTGAATAAACTCCTGAGTACGGATGATAATCCTGGTCTTGATGCCATACTATCACTGGCTAAAGGATTGTTCTAACTGAATTAGAGTGGAGGATAAATACTTGAATATCCTGACAGCACTTTCAGTTCTCGTTCTCATATCTGTTCCTGCGATGGATTCTGAACTCCCGGAGTTCCAGTACAATGGCTCAGGCCTTGCCCTGATAGCGCCTTTTAACAGTGGCATAATTGCTGTTCCCTGGGGTTACGGAAGCGCTCTGTACCTTGAAAGGGAAAACACTGCCAGACATGTCCCCTGGTCATGGGATGAATCAAGATGCTGTTCTGCACCCTCCTCCCATGGAGATTCGGCTGCCATGTGCATAAACAGCAACGGTTCGGACTACATTCTGCTTTTCTCTCCCGATTCTATTATTGAGATCTACGGTCCTTTCGCAGAAGGTGGAAGACCGGTATTTGACAGCCTTGGAAACCTCTGGTTCATGGCCGACGGATATCTTCACAGAAACGGCATATCAACCGGAATAGAGCTTGAATCCCATACAGTATCTGTTGATCCCTCAGGTAACCGGGTTACATTCTGCGACAGCAATGATCGAATCTGCATCCTGAATACTACTGATGGAGAATCCTCGGTTCTCGCCTCCGGTTACAGGTTCTACAGCCCCGTATTCGTGACCTGCGAGGGAATCCCCGTAATCATATCACCAACGCTGGAGGGTGAAATTGTTAAAGTCTCCCCTGCCGATGGATCATGTACATCTCTTGCGGAGGGCTCTATGCCCTTCTGGTGGAAAGCGAGGGACGCGATACTCTTCAGCGTAACCTCCGATAACGGACATATGATTACTTCAAGTGAGATCTGGATTGTGTCCCTGAATGGTGTAAGCCGGCAGATCACGTTTTCCCCGGGTATCCATGAGATTCACCCAGTTGCCATTGATGGCACCATTTACGCAATTGAAGCCCTCAACGGCTCTCTTGTTGTAGTTCGTGACAGATGATGCGTCTCCTGATTCCATTACTGTTTATCGTACAGATGATGCTTGCCTGGTCAGTGTGCCTCGATCCCGGACATGGAGGCTCTGATAACGGCGCAGTTGGTATTTACTACACCGAAAAGGAAGCGAATCTCGATGTTGCATACCTTACCAGATCCTATCTTGAGCAGCTGCCTGTGTGTGAAACCGTATCCATGACAAGGCTCGCTGACTCGTATGTTTCGCTTGTCGATAGAGTGGAATACGCAAATGCAGGTGGTTATGACAGATTCATATCCATTCATCACAACGCATTCAACGGATCGGTTCAGGGAACAGAAACGTACTGCTATACTGATGGTTCTCCCGAATCCTTTGCCTTCAGAGATATAACCCACCCTTACATTGTTGAAGCCTTCGGATACATCGATCGGGGAGTTAAAACAGCCAATTTCTATGTCATAAAATACACTGAAATGCCATCAATCCTTGGTGAAGCTTCTTTTATTGACTACATAACCCAGTGGGATGAATCCTGGAGATTTTTCACCCAATGGCAGGACCATGTCGGAATCGAGGGATGGGCTTACTGCGCCGGGGTCTGTGAAAACCTGCTGTCACCGGTTACTCCCCAGTATCTCAGCAGGATAGTAGACAATTCCTACCCTTCTTTTACGACAGAAGGTCCGAATAGATGGGATCATGGTTACTTTGGGATTCCATTCGGACCTGATTACACCTGGATTAATGTATCGGACGATATTCATTCCGCAAGATGGAATCCGTACATACCTGTTTCCGGCTGGTACGATGTATCTTTGTGGTGGGTATCAGGCTCAAACATGCGGAGCTAACTCAATAACCATTATTTATTATGTCAAATAGTTAACGTACATTCAAAAATGGCATCTTTTGTCCCAATACTGCGTTCTTCGCATCTACAAGCGCTTTGCTGTCTATTTTCCACTCGTTTTGTAATCTATT
>JAUVUL010000002.1 GCA_030600975.1 Candidatus Aegiribacteria sp. | reverse complement strand
GTCACAGTTCTGCTGGATTTGAAAGTTACATGCTCTACGGGTTTCCTGCAAACTCGATTACATTGCCATCTGGATCTATGATTTTGAACATCGCGAAATCGGAGGAAAACTCTTGGTAATCCTCGAGAATTGATACACCCAGGTCTTTCAGGATTCTATGAGTTTCCTTTACGCTCTCTGTTTCAAAACACGGGCTGAACTCGGAATATTTTACGGGTTCTGCTACCTTTGATTGTCTACCAGGCTCCAGATACAACGTGATGTCGCCTGAGCGAAGTGTCAATCCTGGAGATACTTTACCGATCTGATTGAAACCAAGTATCTCCGTGTAGAATTTCACAGATTTATCAAGATCTGAAACATATGCACTTAAAACCTGCAACCCTTTCACACAAACGTTATCCATATCCTATTCCTTTCTACATGTTATGGCCGAGTTGACCTGTACTATTGATAACTGAGATAGCGACCGAGTAAAATCTAAATATAACGCTCTGTATAACCATCACAGTAATTGCTTCAGGCCATTGCCTTACATGTGTGTCTGATTCATGCGGTTAGAAGCTTTCATTGTTCATCCGTGTCGACCGCGCCTACACCAAATATATCGGAAACAGAAATATCCATATACAGTTTTGTGGCAGCTGCAATATGATCTGGCGCATGAGAGAGAAAACGTATGAGTAACTTGTGTATATCAGAATCACTGTATGATTCAGGTTCTGCAAGGAATAGGGTTAGCTCTTGTAGGTCTTCAAGCCAGTCAGTCATATGAAAGGCGATATCTTTGGCCGTTTCTTCAGTCATACTAGCCTGCGAGATACAGGTGGCGGTTATTCGCTTTCGAATCCTATCTATGTTCATTCTTCTTCGCTTCTAACGCTTCGGCTCAGTGGATTTCACGCACCTAGAAAGCATCCCTGTATGTGTAATTCCACTGCAGCCGTTTGTTCTGCAATCAGTGGGCTCGTATTCCCTGCAATTCTTCTTCCAGCTTCTCGGCAAGATATACCTTGAGTAGTGACTGGTAAGGAATATCCTTCTTGTTCGCCAGGAGTTTGAGCTCTTCGATCATGGACTCGGGCAAGCGAAGTGAAATAGTTTTGGTGGAAGGTTTCAGCCTGGCCAGTATCGTTTCTGCGGCCTCATCCCAGTCCATATACTCGGTGGAGTCATGGGTCTGCCAGAACCTTCTTTCTTCATCTTCCGTCTTGAATATCGGAATTCTCTTCTTCATCTTAGATACCTTCGTTCTTCTCTCTTTGTCATATCCCTTGCAGAAATTACTCGAATCAGCTTCTCTCTTATTGTGAAGACCACGAAGAGAAGCTTTCCAGAATCTGTTCTCCCCAGAACATAGTAACGGGATTCGGTTTCTGAATGTGCGCTATCTCTGCGAATGATGAGA
Source organism: Candidatus Aegiribacteria sp. (assembly GCA_030600975.1). Lineage (GTDB taxonomy): Bacteria > Fermentibacterota > Fermentibacteria > Fermentibacterales > JCC-6 > Aegiribacteria. The sequence continues at coordinate 16,081 of JAUVUL010000002.1, read as the reverse complement.
GGTTTGTTAAAGAATACCTGTTCGCACTTTGACTGGGAAACATCGTGCTTTTCCCAATTCTTCGTAGCATTGCTCTCATCCCATTCGAAACCCGTACAATCCTTCAGGCGATCACGAGGTTTTACCATGTTAGATGTATACTTTCATCATATACATTTGTCAATTCCTTTTCCTGCAGAACGCCTCAAATCAGCAGACTGCAGTAGTTGTGATATTCACTCGTTAAGCCGCAGTTCTGCTGAATTTGTTTGTTCGGCAGTCATCCGATTTGTATCTTGAGTCTTTTACCCAGCGCAATGGCAACGTTTTCAAGAGTGAGAAGTGTTACTGAAGGATTCTCGGGATCAAGAAGACGTTCCAGTGAAGATCGGCTTGAGTGCATCCGGCGAGCCAGGTCACTCTTGGAGATGTGTTGCTCAGCCATTTCTTTCTGAATCTGGTATGCAAGAACACGCTTGGCTGCGGTAGCCTCAGTTTCAACAAGAAGCTCTTCTTCCTTCAAGAAATCATCGAAACTGCTTCCAACATGTTTGTTCTTCACGATCCTGCCTCCTGATATTGCTTTAACCTGGATTTGACTATTTGAAGTTCCTTCTGAGATATCTTTTTTTGTCTTCTTTATAAATCCATGCAGAAGGATCATCAAGTTACCATCAACAGTGAAAAGGGTGCGTGCAATTCCGTCCGGAACCTTGGTGCGCACTTCCCATAGGTAAGGCTCAATCTTTCTCACCAACGGCATACCGAGTGGCCAACCGAATTGCACAGTCTTGATATCCTCCCCAATGCTCTTCTTGTGCGAGACCAGAAGCGATTTCAGCCATTTCCTGACAGGCTCTGTTCCAGAGTCAGTCCGGAAGAAGACAACATCAAGCCGCATATCACCAATACTCATTCAACACCGTAATGTACCAAATTTGGTACATTTGTCAAGGGGAGTCTTCTCATCTTCATCCTATTTCATTTTCTGCCGAACGCTCTGAATAACCTGTACAAGTATCAGCAAAGCCTGCTCACAAGCGCTTGTGACAGGTTCATTCAGTGGTTATGAGTCTCATCATCATTTTCATTAGCCGAACTCTGTTTACCTACAATTCTGTTTTTGCATTGATTTGATTTTCTGACAAACTTGAACGCTCATCATAGGTCCATTTATATTCTAAGCTATCAAGGCTAAAAGCTTTACTACCAAGTGTATTGCCGTGTTTAAGAGCCAAATCATGTAGATCCATTTCCTTGTCCATAATAATACCTGGAGGAATTTCATGTGAAGAAAATATATCTCTCAGGTTATCATAATTCGCTGGGGCGACTTCATATCCCGGACATACTTCATGTGTGTATAGAATTCTATTGCATTCAATTAAACTCTTATAGTTGTAATCTTTCTCGCTCTCTTCAGGCTTCTTTTTCAGGGAATCGATATCTCCATTCAGGATCAAATCAACCCATTCTGCTTCGCTCCTGAAATCCTCCCTAACATACTTTTGGCAGTCCTCCGGTATTCTTGAAAAAACATCAATGTCAGCGTGGATGTGAGACCACTTCCTCCATCGCGCTGTATTTGTAGGAACGCTTATTATAATTCTATCATCGCCCTTCATCCGGGCAGACTCAACGACTTGATCAACATTTTCATTTGTAAGGTACATGTTCCAAACAACCCAGAAACCGTATTCGTTTGCTCTTCGGGTGGCTTCGATTGTCTTCTGGAAAGATCCCTTTCTACCGGTGAACCAATCATGATATTCCTCGTCGCCATTCACTGTCATCAAGAAACCATTCAAATCACATTTCTTAAGTTCAGATAAAATTTCTTTCCAATTTTTTCTAGTCGCAATACCTTGGCCATTTGAAACAAGAGTTGGTTGAGGCAGTACATTACACTCCCTACAGTAGGCTAGAATTTCAGTTGCCTGTGGGTGGAGAGTAAATTCATCCAAAAAGTAGAGATAAACTTTTTTTGTGATTGCTGGTTCTTGAAGGGTCTTTGCCATCCCATCAATCATTCTCTTAACTTCATCGAATGGTTTGTGCTGCTTAAGACTATCTGTAACCCAACAATGCTTGCAATTTAACCCGCATATTCCAATTTGAGGGAATAGGATCAGACAGTCATAAATTCCGGTTGATTCCATTTCTTCTCCAATTCATGCTCATAACAATGATCATATAGAGTCTTCATTTCGATTCAACTTTTTCTTTATCAAACACTATTAATTAAGGTAATATACTGTCAATGGTCATCACAAATAAGGAGCTTAACAGAAGTGGTGAACATATGTACATTAAAGTAGCTGAAAATCGTGGATATGCAGAGTCCACATATCAGGGAAGTTCAATAATCATGAGTTACTATTTAAGTGGATCCGAAGCGAAGCTGAGAATCATGAACTTAATACAGGAGAATCATATCAATACATGGATGGATGGGTAAAACAATTTGTCGTTCTGATTGACTCCGATGATACTGAATAAGCTGATATTCTTTGCGGAGAAGATAGAGAGGAGTTGCAGTTCAGGCAGGTTCTTATTGCATTTTATCCAGCAGTGCCGGGGAAATGACAGAGTTCCGGTGAATGAACTGTTTGAAGAATTTCTTCCAGCTTATTCCCCATTTGCTCTTGAAATATTTCCGTGGGTCCATGATGGTGGAACCGTCGAAACGGGCAGTTGTCCCCTTGGCGAAATGGTAGACCAGACTGTTACCTACGCCTATGAAATGCCTGCATCCGTACCTGTACATTTTCATGGCAAGATCGGGATCGCTGCCGAAACCCGGAAAGTACTCCTCATCGAAACCCCCTATGGCCTCCCAGTCCCTTCTGGAAAGAAGAACCGGGGTCCATGTGCTGACTACATTGTAGGACCGAAAGAGGGTTCTGTACTCCCGAAGTAGCCTCTCCTCCTCAAAAGTTGAAGGAGAATCTCCATAGTTCCTGTTGCCTATGTAGCATGGAGTGGAGTTCCCCGGTTCTATGGCAGTTCCCGAAAGCCACAGTTTATCGGCAAGGCCGCAGTATCCTGCAAGTGCAGTATCCCAACCTGGGAGAGGATACATGTCATCATTCATATAGCAGATGAAATCAGTTGTTGCCTTCGAAGCTGCCCTGTTAACGGCAGTGCATACACCTGTATTCTCCGCTGATCCACAGGACAGGATGTTCTTACCACGAGTCCAGTCTTTACAGGATTCATTGAATTCATTGAAGAAAATAATGATCTCATGACTTACTGCACTGTTAGCTGTGAGGCCCCTGTACATGAGGTCCAGATATTCCAGGTTCTTCCATGTTGGAACTACTATTGAAAAAGGTTTCATTCCCGCTCGGCAGACCATCCGTTATCCATGAGGTCATTCAGCTTCTCGACCAGGGTCTCAACAGGTATCCTTATCTGGCTAAGTGAGTCCCTCTCACGGATGGTGACACTGTTATCATCAAGGGTATCGAAATCGAAAGTAATACAAAATGGTGTTCCTGCTTCATCCATTCTCCTGTAGCGTTTTCCGATCGAGCCGGTCTCATCGAACTGTACCGGGAAATGAGGTCTTATCAGATCATAAACTTTCATTGCATTCCCGGACAGCTTTCTTGAAAGCGGCAGTACGGCGGCCTTGATAGGGGCCAGGCTTCGGTGAAGACCGAGAACGATCCTCTCTCTGCCCTCTACCTCTTCTTCGCGGTAGGCATCAAGAAGAACCGCAAGCATGGTTCTTCCAATACCACCACTTGTTTCTATAACGTGAGGAATGATCTTTTTTTTGTTGATCTGGTCAAGATAGGTAAGATCCTGTCCGCTCTCTTCTATGTGGGCCTTCAGGTCGTAGTCAGTCCTGTTAGCGATACCCTCAAGCTCGCCCCAGCCGCCTGTGGCAAAGGGGAAGGCATATTCGATATCAATGCAGGAGCTGGCATAATGGGCAAGCTCGACGTCATCATGTTTTCGGGTTCTGATATTCTCGCTCTTTATACCAAGTTCTGAATACCATTTCAGTCTCTCGTCCAGCCAGTACTCGAACCACTTCTCAGCTTCTTCTGAAAGACAGAAAAATTCCAACTCCATCTGCTCGAACTCCCTGGACCGGAAAACGAAATTGCGCGCAGTTATCTCGTTCCTGAAAGCCTTACCCATCTGAGCGATTCCAAATGGTAGTTTCTGCCTTGTTGCGGTTACGATGTTCCTGAAGTTCACGAAAATCGACTGGCAGGTTTCGGGGCGAAGGTAGACTGTAGCGGAATCATCTTCCAGGGCGCCCATCTGCGTTCTGAACATAAGCCCGAAATCCCTGGGTTCGGTCAAAGGGCCTCCGCATTTGGGGCATGTGTCCCCTATAATATTGTCCTGACGAAACCTGCTCTTGCATTTCATGCAGTCAACCATGGGATCATGAAAGTTCTTCAGATGACCCGAAGCCTTCCAGACGTCAGGATGCGTTATTATGGCTGAATCCATTCCTACAACGTTCGGTCTGGTAGACACCATGAAATTCCACCAGCTGTTTTCAACGTTCTTCTTAAGTTCAACACCCAGGGGGCCGTAATCCCAGGAGGACTGAAGTCCTCCATAGATCTCCCCAGACTGAAACACATATCCGCGTCGTTTGCAGAGAGATACCAGCTTCTTCATTAAGTCGGTAACATCAGCGGTCATTTTCAAGGTCCTCCAGTACTGAAAGTGATTTTAATTTTATTCTAGTTCCCATATGTACTTCCGCGAATCTTCTCATAAGATCAAAGCATTGCCTGTATCCGCCGCGCCAGAGTTTCAGGTTCCGGACTTCATCCAGTCTGGCGTTTCTGGCTTTACGCAAGAATGCGATCAAACCGGGTGGAATACTTTCAGAACTGCCGCTGCTGCAGTTCTCACATACGACACCGCCCGAAGAGGCATCCCACAGTGATGATCCATGGGGATCTCCGCCGCATCGTGTGCAGCGGTCAATTTCCATAGCGAAGCCGGAAAGCCTTAGAGCCTTCTCTATCCCGGAACATAATACAGGCCAGAAGGGAGCGCCTGCGGCGAAGTTGTCAAGAACCCCGCGAATAAGATGGAACATGGGATGAGAGGGTTCACTGCCGGTGATAGCGTGCAGAAGCCATTCGATAAAAAGACAGGAATGAACGAAGGCATCAGGATCGCTGCGGATTGAATCATAATGGTTGATAACGGTGGCTTCAGTGGCAGTATCCATCTCCCTGCCCTCCCTCCTGGAAAGGGAAAGGTCCACCATGGAAAATAGTTCAATCCTTCCAAAAAAAGGACTCTTTGGCCTGAGAGCACCCTTAACAATTACAGATATCCTGCCGAAATCCAGGGAATAGAGAGTCAGTATCAGGGATGATTCACTCCATCGGATCCTGCGAAGAACAAAAGAAGGAGTTGTTAGACGAATAGTTTCACGCTCCGAAGATATGTGGTCCTGCGGGGGACATCAGCCCGATTCATCCCCATGGGTTTCAAGGGGTTCCACTCTGACGTAGAGTATCCGCTGAGCCCTTACCTGTTCAACTGTGAACCTGTAACCTGATAGCTCGGCTGCGTCCTGCTGGCGGGGTATTTTACCCATAAGACTGTAAATCATGCCTCCGAGACTTTCGTAATCATCATCTTCGAATGCTGTGCCGAGCAGTTCGTTCAGATCATCTATAGGTATACGGGCGTCCAGAATATAGGAGTTGTCATCGAGTTTCTTAACGAGAAGGGCTTCCTTATCGTATTCATCCAGAATCTCACCAAAGACCTCTTCCATGATGTCTTCTATTGTTACAAGCCCGGCTGTTCCGCCGTATTCATCAACCACAATCGCCATGTGTATTCTGTTCGCCTGAAACTCACGAAGAAGCTCATCGATCCTCTTGTACTCCGGAACGAAATATGGTTTCCTGAGAATACTCTTCAATTCAAAACTGTTAGTATCTTCGGAAAGAAGAACAAGGATATCCTTTGCGTACAGCACTCCGCGGATATTGTCTATCCTTTCTTCGTAGACCGGTATCCTTGAGTGTCCCGCCTTTTTCAGTTCCTCGACAACTTTTGACAGATCCGCCTTTATTTCCACGCAAACAATGTCGATACGGGGAACCATGACCTCTCTGATGATCTTGTCGGAGAAATCAATGATGCTGTCCATAAGTTCCTGCTCTATTTCAAATTCTCCCGGATCGCCCTTCTCCCTGCGTCTTTCCAGCCAGATGACATCGGGAGGAGTGATAAGCCAGTCTGCGGAATCAGGATTATCATTCCCACTGCTGCCGAAAATCATAAGAGCAGGCAAACGGAAGGGAAGGGAGATAACCCAGTAGGGAACCTTCAGGATTAACAGTAATCGAAGAGCATTCCTTTTTGCTATGAGGGAAGGTAGAATCACCGAAAGAATGAATACAGCCAGGATAAGGATGAGTATTGCAAGCCAATATGGGAACGCTATGTACAAGGAAGATTTTTCCGCTAGAAGTATTGCGCCCGCTCCGGAGCAGACCATCGCGGTAAAACTCATCAGCCACAGTATTCCCAGGTGAAAAAAGGCTACCTGTCTCCGTTCCGAAGGATCCCTGCCTTTGGAGAGAATAACCTCAGGTATGCATGATCTGATTCCCGAGGAAACGAACAGCACCAGAAGAGAGGTGAGGTATATGACAGCGGCTGTAATCAATTCTATACCTGCTTTCTAAAGGCATCCGCTACAAGGGAATCTACTTCACTGCTCATAATACAAGCATCCTTCTCGTTACTGTGGGAGTATCCTTTAAGGTGCATATAACCATGAAAGATCCTTTCAAGCAATGCTTCCATGGGCGGGAACAGCCGCCCATCAACGTAGATCGTACCCTCAGGCCTGTCCTCTTCCCTTAAAGCCAGATCAAAAGAAAGTACGTCGGTGGCTCTGTCAATATGGCGGTATTTCCTATTGAGGACCCTGAGATACCCCGGATCAGTCAGAACCACTTCAACGCAGCCCTCCAGCAAATTCCCGATCAGGCTCCTTATTTCTTCCGTACTGAATCCCGGATTTTCAAGGATAATGCTGATGTCAGCCATTTGAATCACCGATCGGGTAATTGTTTACCCTTTTGTAGAATTTGCTTTCTAGAACGGACGTGAAGACCTTTTCAATGGTCTTGAGGTTTCTTCGAGTAAGATGACAGTCATCAAGTTCACCCTCGAGGTCATTTTCGTCTATCACCCTTGCAACAAGTTCAGCTACTCCTTCGGGAGAAGTCAGATTCTTGGTGAAGGATGACGTCTGGTCCGCAAGCAGCACCAGAGCTGCCTCTATAGTTGAAGGTCTTGGGCCCGTATAGGAGAAATTACTTTTCTTTACACTTTTCGGGTCACTTGATTCCTGCAGTGCCTTGCTGTAAAAGTATTTAGTAAGACCTACCCCGTGATGCTGCCGGATAATATCAATAACAGCTCTGGGAAGTTTCGCCTTTTCTGCCATCTCCACTCCGTCTTTCACGTGTGCAAGGATCTTTTTAGCGCTTACCCATGGGTTCATACTGTCATGCGGGTTCTCCGTGTTTCTCTGGTTTTCTATAAACAGCTCTGGAGCAACCATCTTTCCTATATCGTGGAAATACCCACCTGCGGAAGCGAGTGATTCCCAGGCATTGATAGCTCCCGCTGCGCGACCAGCAAGTTCAGCGACAGTTTGAGAGTGATTCCATGTTCCGGGAGCTACATCCCGCATCTGCTTTAGAAGAGGATGGTCGGTTTTGTTAACTTCATCAATTGAAAGAACCGTATAGACTCCGAAAATCTTCTCGAAAAGGAATAAAAGCGCGTGCGCGGAACCTATACCGATAACGGGAACAATCAGAATACTCAGAATAGTTTCCGCCATGGATGATGAGTAAAGAGGTGTGTTAAGCATGTGCAGAAGAAGATAAACACCAACACCTCCCCCTGCCGCCAGGCCTATCGCGACAGGAACGCTGCGCCTTTCCCTTACATCCCATACGGTAAGAGAGGCCAGAATTCCTGAGACTGCAGAAATCAGTACAATGGAGTAGGGATTAGGATGAACAAGACCGAGAACCATGGAGAAGACCAGGGTAAAGAAGACCGCGTGCCTTCTGTGAAAGAAAATACTTGTCAGGGCCGCTCCGAATGTGACCAGTGATGCACAGGGATAACCGGTACTATTCTTAAGGGCCAGCCACAGAGTTCCGGTGGCAGCAAGGGATATTATCCATATCACACCCAGAAGAAGAAATCTGTTGGCTGCCTTCCATGTATCCGGCATAATGTCATGAACGTAGAAGAATGCTATTCCTATTATTAATAAAACAAGAAGAAGCAGGCTTATCACATGTTTGAAACGACGGTCTTCCATGGCGGTATTCTTCAGGTGATCCAGGTATTCGATAGTTCTTGAAGTCACCTGCTCATTCGCTTCCAGAAGGACACTTCCAGCTGTTATCGTTGTATCTATATTACTGAGCCCGGCAACGATGGTCTCCGCGTTTACCTGCCTTGAGGAGTCATCCACTATGAGATTGGGCTGAAGAATGGAGGATATCTCGGTGAGATCATCGCCGAGGAAATCCCATCTCGTCATCCTTATTTCAAGAATATCCCTTACATCCTCTATTTCGTTGATATCGAAAAGCTGCCTGTCTACAGTGCCTGTGGAGCCCAGGAGAACGGCCTGTTCTCCATCATAATACTCACGAACATCATCCAGGTCGAACACACCCTCTTCGTAAATTGATGAAAGTTCCTCAACCATGCCCATAGCAAAAGAAGAGTCATAGGTGGCGAGAAGAAGCATGGGATAAAGCCTGCCTCTCAGAGGTTGCCAGACCTCCTGGTCAAACCTCAGATGTACAGGTACTGATTCAAGCATTGCATTACGTATTTCGCTGAATTCCTGCTCATGGTACGGAAGGTCGAAATTGACGGGAGCAACTATATCATGGGGCAAGGTCTGGCCGATATTCAACTCAAGATCGATAATATGTTTGTCAGGCATAAAAAACAAATAAAAAGTGCCGATGAACACAGCTACAACAAGACTGCTGCTGAGTAAATTCCTGATATTCATCATGAAGTAGACTGCTGGCGAACAATCCGGAAGAAGAATACCGGGAACCTGGAATCAACAGTCATCAGTGTACCTCTTCGCTTTCATCTCGTTCAAAAGCCAAAATTATACTCTGGACAAGAGGATGTCTTACTACATCTTTCTGGTCAAGGTATGTGAATGTTATACCCTCTATACCTGAAAGGATCTTTCTTATTACAACTAGCCCCGAAGATGAGGGGGGTTTGAGATCTATCTGGGTTATGTCACCTGTAATAACCGCCCTTGAGCTGTATCCCAATCTTGTAAGAAACATCTTCAGCTGTGTTATTGTAGTGTTCTGAGCCTCATCGAGGATAACAAAAGCATTGTTCAGAGTTCTTCCACGCATATATGCAAGGGGTGCGACTTCAATAATCCGGTTATCCAATGATCGCCGTACTCTAGCAGGGGATAAAGTATCGTCCAGCGCATCGTATACCGGTTTCAGATAAGGGTCTATCTTCTGTTGAAGGTCTCCAGGGAGGAACCCCAGCTTTTCCCCGGCTTCAACAGCAGGTCTTGAAATGATTATTCTGTCAACTTCTCCATCAGTAAGGGCAGCCACAGCGCTGGCTACGGCAAGGAAAGTCTTTCCGGTACCCGCTGGACCAATACAAAATACCAGCTCAGAATTCTTAATTGCACGCAGGTACTCCTCCTGTCCGGAGGTCTTGGGAATTATCTGTCCAGCACGCCCCGGAACGGAGAGTTCAAGAGTTTCATCATGCTTTTTAGGAAAACTCAATGCGGCGTCAATACTGTGATCACTCAGGCTGCCGGAGGCTTTCAATTCATGCTCCAGCCTTACAATAACAGCTTTTGCCTTTTCTACTGCTGACCTGCTGCCGGAAAAGTTAAGCCTGCCATCTCTATAAACGGCTTTAACGTCAAGTTTTCTGCAGATATATCTGAGATTACTGTCTCCGGGGCCGAATAGCTTGGCCGCGGATTCTCTCGATAGGTTTATTATCTCGTCTTTTGAATGATCCTGCATTCAGTAAGTTCCCTCAGATATAAGGAAGACTCTCCACAGGAATTGTGAAGAGCCTTCCAGATCCGCTGATAATCCTAGCGTGTTCCTCCAAAACCCACTGAACGGGTTATTTCAAGAACTTGTCCAGGGTAGATCAGGTTAGGATCTCTGACTATATCGCGATTGGCTTCGTAAAGCTGCGGCCACATGCCTCTGTCGCCGTAAACTCTGCTGTATCCGGCAATCTTACCGAGGTAGTCTCCCTCGATAACTGTGTACCTGCTGAGCATTGGAAGAGGTACCCAGAGAGTATGTCCTGCGTAAATAAGATTAGGATCGCTGATGGTGTCGCGGTTACGTTCGTATATAACAGGCCATTGCGAACCATCACCGTAGTTGTAGTGATAGGATGCTATTAACCAGAGACATTCTCCTTCGAGAATGGTATGCTGGACACCGGCGCCGCGAAGGCGTGCAATCTCTGCCCTGAGGGCATTGACCTCGCTTGTGAGCTCAGCGAGCCGTGCATCGACCACTTCATGCTCATCTCTCAGAGGAAAAACCTGAGGTTCAAGCACGGCTATGCGTGCATCTGCCTCGGCCTTTCTCCATTCCCAGTATGCAATCTGAAGATGAATGTCATCATCTCCCATTGCTTCGATTTCAGCCTGTGAATACGCTGAAAGCTCCTCGGCTGTCCAGGTCTCGGCAAGACCCGTTGATGCAAGGCCGAGGCAAATCATCAGAGCTAATACTAGTGTACGCTTCATTGTTTTCCCCTTTCCTTGCTATCGGCTTCCGCCGCCGAGTGCATAATATTCCTGCTGAAGTTCAGCGAGTTCTACCTCAAGTGCAGCAATCTGATCAAGTTCATCTGCGATATGACCCGGCAGAGTTGCGAGTTCTTCCTCAAGTCCATCTGCTCTGGCTTCTGCAGCTAGAGCCGCTGCACGGGCATCGTCTCTTGCCCGAAGCTCAGCGGCGCTGGGTCCACATGCTGCCAGAAGCAGAGACACTGTCAGGAGTCCAAGACAGAACCACTTTGTTCTCGTATTGAGCATACCTGGCACCTCCTCTCGATTTCATTCGGTTTGGGTTACTTACAAAAAAACAAAAGTACTTATACATTTTCATATACTCGTACGGCTAGACACCAATATAGAATCTTAATGAAAAAGGAATTGATGTCAAGAAGAATCAACCAGCTGCTCAACCGATCTTCATGTACACCTTACGATACCATAAATATACTGAAAGACCAACAGCAAGACCCATAATATCCGCGAGCAGATCACCTGCTGAACAATCCCTTCCTGGAACGAAACTCTGATGTATCTCGTCACTGACAGCATAAATGAGCCCTGAGATAAACATAACCGGAACAGGATGAAATCCCCTGCAGAGATCCCGATTTACAATCATGGAAACAGATAGAAGAAAATACAGCCCTGCGTGAAGGACTTTATCCTGATGAGGAAAAAGTGGCGGAATCACTTTCAATGATGGCTGATGACTGAGGTAGAATATTCCTCCAAGCATTACAAGCAGAAAGGCTCTTCTCACTGCTACTTTTGTGAGGCTGATCATCGGTCATTCTCCGGTCCGGAAAGACCGATCTTTCTTACAACGCAGGTGCCAGTGCCGGCTAACCGGGCATCCGAAACAGCTTTCTCGGCTTCTCCTGTGAGCAGCAGAACCTTTCTGTTAACGTGTGTGTAAACACTTCCAATTGAAGCAGAAACCGATACGAAAGAACCGGATATCTCTCCAAGATATTTGAATGAAAGAACATCTGCAGCCCTCTGACTCATAGCTTCCATCAAAGCTTTCCCTGCCCTTGGAATGCAGGCAGCGAAGCTGTCGGGTCCTGTCCTGGCGATGAAGACATCCTCTGAAAAACAGTTACTGAAACGAACAGCAGCATCCATCAGCAGACGATCAGCCTCGCTATAGCCAAGCGTCCGATTCATCGTTCCGAAACCATCAATATCCGCCACAATTAAGCCAACATACCAGCCGTATGTCTGGACTTCCCTTGCCATATGATGAAGGTGCCTGTCCAGAAGGGTGATGCCTGGAAGCCCCGTAAGTGTATCCCTGCCTGAGATATTCTTGAACCTCTGCCTCAGCCCTGCAAGCTCTTCCCTCATTGAGAACATTCCCGCCGCTGTCAGCAGAATTCCTTCGTGATACTGCATAAACGTATTATCGTCTTCATGTTCAGCCATTATCAGAGCGATAACTTCTTTCTCCCTGATAACGGGAACTCCCATACAGCTTCCTGCTCTGTCATGCATACCCGATTCGAGGGCGAACGCGTGCACATTCTTTCCGCCAGACCTTATTCTTGAGCGCCTGCATGGAACTCTGTTCTTTAAGATCCATCCGGCCATTCCCGCGGAACTGTCGAAGGTCTTTCCCCGCCGCCACCTGGCAAAAGGACCCGTTGAGACCCATACCTTTGTTCTGCCGTGCCTACCGTCAATGTCCGCTATTGAAATCGTTGAATCTGGTATTAATTCCGAGAGGATCCCTGCCATTCTATGCACGGCTTTGTCCAGACTGTTATCATTGCATGCGCTGACAAGTTTTACCATCCATGTAAATTCATCCCCGACAGGAAAAGCTTCACTGCTGCATATTCCTTGAAGAATTTCTGCGGAATTTTCAAGGTCGGAGATAATACTGTCAGACGGTTTGTTCCCCGAAAAATCCTGCAGAAGAAAACCTTTGAGTGTTATTTCTCCTCTGAGAGGGCACAGGACGATCCAGAGAGAGCCTCCGTCCTCCGGCCCGGGAAAACGGTACGGTGAAAGTTCCGAACGTTCCTCTCTTGAGTCTGCTCTGATAATAACAGTTTCGCTGCTCTTCTCGGCAATACTTGCCAGCCTGTGCTTCGCTGGAAGCATGAACCTTGAAATAACGATTTTATCCCTTGCAACATGCTCAGCCAGCCGGTAAAATCCATCATCACTTCGGATGAACAGACAGGTTGAATCTGCTCCGCTGTTCTTATGTATTATTTGAAGAAGCGGATAGGAAGTACCTGAAACAACAGGTGGTGAATCCTTCCCCCCTTTGTCCTTCTCTTTCGAGTAAGCTGAATCCCCGGAATAGAATTCCCTGTCCGCCAGCCAGTCGGATGTCAGGCCGAAAAGGAAAGGGACAAGAAGTGCCTTCAAAGCGGGAAGGAGTAATGGAATAAGCCTGGAGATCAGGGGCTCTCCCCCTGTCCAGATGGAGGCGTTGAGAAGGGAGAATGCTTCGGTAAAGCCGATAACAAGGCCCAGCTCGGTTGCTGACCCTTCATTTGAGGGCAGTGATGCCCACATAAGGAAGAGCAGATACACGGAATAGAAAATGCTGTCTGATCCTCCTGTGAGCTGGACGCTTACAAGAAGGCCAGCGCAGATCCAGTAGAGTATGATCCTGCCGTCTGTTCGTACAATTCTTTTCTGAGCCAGCTGTGCAAGTGCCGCTGAAAGGAGCAGCAGGCCCGTTCCAAGAAGAAGTAGAACAGGATCAGCGGCATACGATCCGCTGCTTCGGAATCTGCCTGAAGCGAGAAAGAGGAACAGCACCAGCAGGGCAGCATACCCGGCAATTCTCAGAATTCTTAAAATGTCTGTTTCTCCATTACTATTGTTACTGTATTGTATTTCACGAGCACGGAATAGCTTTGAATATGTGAAAATGAAAGGTTGTCGTCCTCATGTTATTCACCATGATGTCCCGCAGGGGGTTGACGATTAGGACAAAATTTCAGATTAATATGCTGCTCATATGGATATCAGCGAAAGACCCCCTGATACCGCTCAGCCATAAACTTTAAAGCCTGAGAACATATAACTTTCCAAAATTTGCAGTGTCGGCTTTCTTAGCAGGTGCTTTCGACACATGTATTTCACTGGTTAAACCCGAACCGAAGAGGACAAATGAGCAGAAAACCGGTGCCCGGATTATCACAGACTGATCTTGAAAGGAAGACGCTTGTCGAACTTCAGGCCCTGGCAAAGGAAAAGGGACTCGAAAGAACAACCGGAATCAGAAAAAAAGACATCATAATGAAACTGCTTGAGCTTAAAACAGAGCGGAACGGTCTGGAGTTTTCAACGGGTGTCCTGGAAGTCCTTTCGGAGGGATACGGTTTTCTTAGATCAAATGAAGGCAGCTATCTGCCCTCATCCACGGATATTTACGTTTCTCCATCCCAGATCAAGCGTTTTAATTTGAACACTGGAGATAGTGTTTCCGGACAGGTGAGAAAACCAAAAAACGGAGAAAAGTACCTTGCCCTTCTCAGGATCGAGAGTGTTAACGGGAAAAGCCTTGAAGAGCTGAAGGACAGACCAAGGTTTGACAACCTTACCCCTTACTATCCGGAAGAGCGATTTATCCTCGAGACAACTCCGGATAACATGTCCGGCAGGATACTTGATCTTCTTGCTCCCATAGGCAAGGGACAGAGGGCTTTGATAGTGTCTCCACCCAGAGCCGGGAAGACCATACTGCTTCAGCATCTGGCAAACAGCATATCCGCTAACCATCCCGATACTAAAATCATGATTCTCCTCATTGATGAACGTCCTGAAGAAGTTACGGACATGAGAAGAAACGTACAGGGTGAGGTTATCGCATCCACATTCGATGAAAACCCCAAAAGACATATCCAGATAGCCGATATGGTACTCGCGAAAGCCAAGCGGCTCGTTGAAAGCGGTTACGATGTTGTAATTCTTCTGGATTCCATTACAAGGCTCGCAAGGGCAAACAATCAGGTGATGCCCCATTCAGGCAAGATCCTTTCAGGAGGAGTCGACTCCAATGCTCTTCAGAAACCGAAAAGATTCTTCGGTGCGGCAAGGAATATTGTTGAAGGAGGAAGCCTTACCATAATCGGGACAGCTCTGGTAGATACCGGAAGCAGAATGGATGAGGTTATATTCGAGGAATTCAAAGGCACAGGTAATTCGGAAATAGTTCTTGACAGGCGTCTTTCGGATAGAAGAATATGGCCTGCCATCGATATTACAAAATCAGGCACGCGGAAGGAAGAGCTTCTGGTTGATGAAGAAAGCTTGAGCAGGATATGGATCATGAGGAAGATCCTTGTTGATATGAACCCGGTTGAAGCCATGGAAGTCCTGAAGAAACAGCTCTCGAAGCACAAATCGAACAAGAGATTCCTTGACGCAATGGGTACAATGTCAGAATGATACCACTTATTCTGCTTGCTAAAATGGAGGAATTAAGTTGAAAAAGGATATACATCCTGAATACAGGGAAGTCACATTCACCTGTACCTGCGGAAACAAGATCAAGACCCGTTCAACAGGCGGTGATAAAAAATTTGATGTCTGTTCAAACTGCCATCCCTTCTATACCGGGAAACAGAAACTGGTTGACTCCGCAGGCAGGGTAGACAAGTACCTGAGGAGATACGGAAAAAAGGAAGACAGCGCAAAGTAGCTGCAGAGCCTGAGTATGACCGGGGGAGCTTCGACGCTCCCCCTTCCTTATTCTCGGTTTTTGGTGGTAGTTATCAATAGGAGAAGAATGAAGAATAATTCAACAAAGAACGCACCGGAAGAATCAAAAACCGGTGGCCAGGCGGTACTGGAGGGCGTAATGATGCGTTCTCCCATTTCCACTGCAGTTGCGGTTAGAACACCTGGCGGAACTATTATTGTCAAAAAGCTGAAAATGAAAGAACTTAAAAACTGCGGCAGCATATGGTCAAAACCTGTTTTCAGGGGAGCAGCGACATTAATCGATACCCTGAGGCTGGGCATGAAAGCACTTAACTGGTCGGCGTTCATCGCTGAGGAATCCACCGACTCAGGTAAAAAGAACGGAGATAAGAGCAGTTCGGGCTTTACGACCTTCCTTACTACAGTCTTTGCATTTACACTCGCCATCGTACTGTTCGCATGGCTGCCTCTGCAGAGCAGTAAATGGATACTTGAAAGTAGTTCTTCCGCAGCCGGACAGCAATTCGGAATCCACATGCTGGCAGGCCAAGACGCATCGCTGCTTCC
>JAUVUL010000058.1 GCA_030600975.1 Candidatus Aegiribacteria sp. | reverse complement strand
TTGTCTATATCCTGAAGGACCGGCATCAGATTGCCCTGCTGATCAACGTGATTCTCAAGAATGCTGTCTACTATATCCCTGTCCTTTTTACTCAGTTCGACCTCATCTAACTCTACAGGATAAATGATCTTTGTGACCGGACAGTTAATAACGCAGGCTCCGCATCCTGTGCACTTCTCCGAATCGACGTAGCGGGGATGTTTCTTTACCTTGACGGTGAAATTGCCGGCCTCTCCCTCTATACCCATCAGCTCTGCGTTCGTGATGAGATCGATATTCAGATGCCTGCCGCATCCCACGAGTTTCGGTGAGATCACGCACATTGCGCAGTCATTCGTCGGGAATGTTTTATCCAGCTGGGCCATGATTCCGCCAATTGCAGGGGTCTCCTCGAGCAGGTAGACCTTGTATCCGGAATCGGCAAGATCAAGGGATGACTGGATTCCGGCTATGCCCCCGCCAACGACTAGAACGGCTCCTGATTTTGCGGAGTTTGTTTCCATATTCTTCTTTTCCACTGCCATAATATCAGGACTGCAGTTTATCCATAAATGATTTACCCCGGGTCCTCTTTCGAGCAGCGTATTCTTCGATGAGAGATATCATTCCCAGCCTGTCTACCTTACGTTCCTCTTCTGTCCTGCCTGTTCTCAGTTCGATACTCTTTTTTGAAAGCGCGTCGGCAATCATCATTCTACCCCTGATGGTGCGGACCATTACCGTTGTATAATTCTCCGGGGAGCCAAGACCTCCGACGGATATATCCGCATAATCGTTTGCGAAATACTCACACCTGAGACAGGCCGGCCTTGCGATTTCCTCGATCTCTTTCATTGGTATGTGTATTTTTATCCCGGAATTCAGCGTCAGGATGAAGTCCTCTTTGATATTCATGCGGGACACGTCATCCAGCCTGACATTCCAGTGCTTCAGGAATTCCCTTTCCATAAGATGATCCATTTCAAAGCACTGCATGCAGAAAAGACCTATGGTGAATGTCATGATATCGGACGGAACGATTGCCAGAGCCTGCATGTTCCTGATCGCGGTTATCTGGCACGGTGTTCCGACAACTGCCAGTTTTTTCAGCTTAACAGGGTTGGTCTTGCTGGCGTATTTAATAACGGAGACGTAGTTTGTATATCTGTCTCCGACCTCCTCAAGGTGTGGAAGTTCGCCAAAATGAGACCCCGCAGCGAGAAGAATATCCTCTCGCGAGGTGGCAACAGTAGCCTCTCTCTTCAATCCATCCTTACTTGTTGAAACAACGGCTCCGTCGATATGGCCGACCTCAAGCATGTGGATGAGAAGAGATGTCACTACTCCGCCGTCTGTAGCAGCTTTGCGAACATCTGCATCAGTACTTCTTGCTGAAATCACATCTGTGTAGTTACCAACAGGTTCTTTCCAGTCGAACCGTGATTTCACTTCCTCCCGTACAGTATGTGTCTGGGGGCAGGTCATGTAGCACAACCCACACTCCAGGCAGAGTTCCTTCTGGACATATGCCGGGAAACCGTTCTCATCCAGTTTCAGAGCACCGATCAGATTTGCGGAACAAACCGATACACATCCACCGCACTTCCCGCAGATACCGGCAGAGATGACATCCGAGAGGAGATCATCAAAAGAACGTATCCTGT
Source organism: Candidatus Aegiribacteria sp. (assembly GCA_030600975.1). GTDB lineage: Bacteria > Fermentibacterota > Fermentibacteria > Fermentibacterales > JCC-6 > Aegiribacteria. Next base: position 6,385 of record JAUVUL010000058.1, on the reverse strand, counting down.
CATCCTTCATTTTTACCATTCTTTTCCCAGTTCATCTTCGATAGCCTTTAGAATTTCCTTTGAATTATTTTCTTCAGGATGCAGTTTATTTTCGATGATCCTGCAGCGAAGGCTCTGAATGACCTTATCAAGTTCCAGGGCTTTCTCGAGCCTCTCAGGCTGAACATATCCTTCTTTCACCGCCATATCGCGGAGGATGCTGATTACATCCGTGAACTTCACGTTCTGGGGACAGAGGGCAGCACAGGTATAGCATCGAGAACACATCCATAAGATATCCGATGAAAGAACTTCTTCCCGCATTCCAAGTATCGACATCCTGATGATCTTTCTGGGGTCGTATTCATCATTTACCTCGGCAACCGGACATGAAGCTGTGCAGGTTCCGCACGTGAAGCAGCGCATGAAGGATTCCGCCCCCGGCTGGGAAGCTATATCGTATTTGAAGTTCGGGTCATTCTCTGTAATAATTATCTTTTTCATCCGCCAATCTCCATCTAAACCGTCTCGGGTATATTCTTTAATTCGGCCATCGAAAACACAGGCCCGTCAATGCAGATATACTTTGAACCGATATTGCACCTTCCGCATTTACCGATACCGCATTTCATTCGTCGCTCCAGAGATGTGTATATCCGCTCATCGGGAAATCCAAGTTCTGTCAGAACCGGAAGTGTATATTTGATCATGACAGGTGGACCGCATACTATCGCCATAGCGTTATCAGGGCCTGGCGAGACTTCCTTCGTAACGGTCGGAACGAATCCGGTTTTGTCTGTCCAGCCATCCACGGGATTATCAATAGTAAGATGAAACTGGATATCATCTCTCTGTTTCCAGATTGCTATCTCATCTTTGTAGATGAACAGATCCGGATTTCGCGCTCCGTATATAACCGTGATATCTTTATAATCATCCCTTGAATCGAGAAGATATATCAGAAGAGATCGCAGGGTCGTGAAAGCGAAACCGCCACCGACTATCAGGACATTCATGCCTTTCATATCATCGACAGGATACCAGTTGCCCAGAGGACCTCTCATGCCGATGATATCCCCATTCCTCAGGTAATGAATATCGTTGGTTACAGAACCTGTTCTGTTGACCGTAAAACGGAGATAATCCTTCTCAGTGGGCGAGGAAGCGATACCGAACGGCGATTCACCCTTTCCGAGTATCGATATCTCACAGAACTGACCCGGCAGATAATTGAATGCTTCTTTTTCCGATTCATTCACAAAGGTCAGGTCGTAAGTTCGCAGTGTTCTGTCCGGATCCTCTGTTTCGATCCGCTGAACCTTCATCTGCAATGGAATGTACGGATTGGCCACTATTTTCCCTGTTCGTTGTATGCAATAAATTTTTTGAGCACTTCTCTGATATCAAGATTTACGGGGCAGACCATGACGCAGCGTCCACAACCTGTGCAGAGAATTTCCCCATAGTTTTCCGGATAATAACTGTATTTATGCATGACCCGCTGCCTGACACGATCCCTCGAGAGGGCTCTCGGATTATGTCCGGATGCTTCCATCGTGAAAATCGGGAGCATGCATGAATCCCATATACGTACCCGCTTACCCTTTTCTCCTTTACCTTCATCCTGCATATCAAAACAGTGACATGTGGGACAGCTGAAAGTACATGCGCCGCAGTTGACGCATTTCGCGCTGATCTCATCCCATATCGATTCGTCGAACAGAGCTGTCAGCCTCTCGCCAAGCCCTTCGACATCAAGCGGTGCGGTCATCATTGACTCAGCATCTGAAGCCATCTTTTCAAGCAGGGCTTTATCCTCTTCCGAAGCATCTGTAAGACAGGATAGTTTACTGATAATTTCAATGCCCTTATCGCTCACCGGCTCCATAAGATAGACATCCCCTGCATCAACGACAGACACATCCATTCCGTCTCTGTTATACGGCCCGCCGCTGAACCAGTTACAGAAGCATGTTGAAAGCGGTTCATTGCAGGCGAAACCGAATATCAGCGAGCTGTCATACTTTTCTTTCCAGTAAGGATCCTGGAATTTTTCATCATCCGGCATTTGTATCGCGCTTCCGAATACCCTGTCAAGCATTACAAGGCTCCGAGCATCACAGCTTCTCATTCCAAATACAGCGATTGGTCTGTGAGATGTCTGCGCTGCCCTGACGCCATCTTTGTCATACTCGAAAAGTACTTCCGCAGGCGGAAAGAAAATGCCCTTGGGGGACATATCGGTCACAGTTCGGCTGAAATCGATCTCATCACCAGACTCTACGGGGATGAATTCGGTTTTTCCGCCCGTATTTCCCGGAGCATAGACAGAATACTCCGCTGAAAGCTCACGGATGAAATTATCTAAATTCTGTTTGTCCAGCCTGACCATGTTCATTACCCCATTATGAAATCTTGTTTTTCGTCTTCCTTGAAATCAACCATTGCAGGCTTTCCGTTGATATCAAGACCGGCGATGTCACCAAATCTGTCTTTGACTTCCATAGCGACTTTCCTGTTGAGAAGGAGAAGATTAATGTCCATCGGACATGCCCTCTCGCAGGCTCCGCATTCAACACACCTTCCGGCTACGTGAAGGTTTCTTATAACATGGAATATCATTGAATCCGTGAATTCGCATGTATTGCCTATCCACCCCGGATCGTTCTGATCTACGAAACAGACGTTGCAGTAACACGAAGGACATACATTCCTGCAGGCGTAGCAGCGAATGCATTTCTCGTACTCCGCACAGGTATTTGCCCACCTCTCTTCAGTGGACAAAGCCTCGAACTCCTTTATTTCCTTCAGCCTGTTTTCATTAGGCACTTCAGCCCTGGCATCGCCGATGAAAATATCGCACTCCTGCGCATCCGGATAAATGCAGGCAAGACATGAAGAACTCAATATCTCGCTTCGGTCGATCGAAAGTTCGTATCCCTTCCCTATGAGGGTAACGGTATCTCCGTTATCTATCAATTCGAGGACTTCTCTTCCGTCTGTTTTTGCCAGCACTTTCTTTTTATCAAGCACACCGTGGCATGGTACTCCTACCATCACGACGTTTGCACGGTCAATCTGCTTTTCCAGAGTATTCAGAACCACCGAGCGCGCGTCACAGCCTTTGACCGCGATGCCTACCTTTTTATCGGCGAACTGTTTCCTGTCCTTCGTGAAATAGATAGAGAGATTGTTCCCGCAGGTGATATCGAAAACAGCCCTCTCTGCTTCATCCTCAGAAGTGATAAACAGAGGCGTTGCCGATAAAGGTAAAGAACCCTTTTCCCATCCTATGAAGAGATCGATCTTTTTTTCGGTTAACAGTTCCTTTATGGCTTTGCTAAGATCGTCCGGGTTAATCATTTTCATAATTTCTTCACCAGTCTCGTCGAAGGTCCGAGCTTCCTGACATCTTCAGTTATCTTCGTTACCACTGTGGCGAACCTTTCACCTTCACCTGCCGATATCCATGAGAACTGAACCCTGTTCGGCTCTATCCCTATAAATTCAAGAAGAGGCTTCAGTACGGCGAATTTTCTGCGTGCTACATAATTCCCCGATATGTAATGACAGTCTCCCGGATGGCATCCCGAAACCAGCACACCGTCAAATCCGGCCTGAAGGCTTTTCATAATAAACAGCGGATCCACCCTACCGGAGCAGGGAACTCTAACAACCCTGATATTCGGCGGGTACTGCATTCTCGATACGCCTGCCAGATCAGCACCCGCGTACGAGCACCAGTTGCAAAGGATGGCAAGGATTCTGGGCTGCCATTCACTCATCATATTCCTTCCACGGCTTCTATCTCAAGCGAATCGAATACGGAGAAAAGCTGCTGGTTCGTAAACCCTCGAAGATCAAGGGCTCCGCATCTGCAGGATGCCACGCAGGCTCCGCACCCCTTGCAGAGGGCATCGTTAACTACAGCCACACCCTCTTCCGGATCAATTTCTATAGCGGTATAAGCACATACTTCCTCGCAGTATCCGCATCCGGTACATCTGTCAGTCCTGACCTCGGCAATGGTTCCCTCCGCCAGAATGGACTTTTTCTTCAGGAAGGTAAGTGCTCTGCTTCCGGCTGCTTTTGCCTGAGCAAGTGATTCGCTCATATCCTTTGGGCCATGGGCCAGCCCGCAAACGAAGATCCCCTCTGTCGCGAAATCTACCGGTCGCAGTTTAACATGCGCTTCAAGGAACAGGCCTTCGGAGTTGAGAGGGACCTTGAGCATTTTAGCGAGTTCCAGATTCTCCTCAGGGGCGTCGATAGCTGTTGCAAGCACGAGCAGGTCAGCGTCTATTACCACATCTTTTTCGAGAACCTGATCGAATACCGTTATCCTGATCCTGCTGTCGGGATCATCCGGACGGATCTTTTCAACCTCCGGTTTGTTTTCGAGAGTGTATCTTTCGAACAGTGCTCCGCTGTCGCGAAGTTCTGAATAGTATTCCTCGGCAAATCCGTACGTTCTAATGTCACGATAAGCGAAGTAGATATTCGCCCTGGATTTTCTTTTCCTGAGTTCCAGTGCGTTCTTTACCGCCTTCGAGCAGCAGATGCGGCTGCAGTACATTCGTCCTTCTTCCCGAGAGCCGACGCACTGCACCATTACCACTTCCTTCAGTTTCCCCGGAGGGAATTTCTCTTCATGAAGCATCCTCTCGAATTCCTTCTGAGTGACTATCCTGGATGATTCGCCATAGAGATATTCCGTTGTTTCATGCTCATTGCCGCCGGTTGCAACAATAACGGCTCCGTGAGTCAGTTCTTCCCGCTCGCCTGCGCTATTCCTGAAAACTGTTCGGAAATTACCGACAAATCCGGCGATTTCCTCTATTGTACTATCCAGCAGGACTCTTATCCTGTCATGGTTTTCTACTTTTTCGATCGTTTCAGCAAGGAATTCCTGCGGGTCGGTATCATTGAAATTAAAGAAGATATCCCTCATGTTGCCGCCAAGAACGTCCTCCCGCTCAATCAGGTAGACATCATGTCCGGCGTCCCCGATAGCGAGAGCCGCAGTCATTCCTGACAACCCGCCTCCGATGACCAGAGCTTCAGGATCAATATCGATGGGAAGCCTTGCAAGCGGAACGAGCCCTCTCGCTTTGGAGACACCCATTTCAACGAGATCTCTCGATTTTTCGGTAGCCATTTCAGGCTCATTCATATGAGCCCATGAACACTGGTCACGGATATTCGCCATCTCGAAGAGGTAGGGATTAAGCCCGGCCTCACTGATCGTATCCCGGAAAAGAGGTTCATGGGTTCTGGGTGTACATGCGGCTACGACCACCCTGTTCAGATCGTGCTCCTCGATACGCTGCTTTATCGTTTCAAGACAATCTGTGGAGCATGCGTACATTACATCCTCGGAGTGTTCCACGTTCTGCAGACCCTCAGCGAATTCAGCAACATTCTTTACGTCTACCACTCCGGCGATATTTATACCGCAGTGACATACAAAAACTCCCACCCTCGGACGCTCTCCTGTTACATCTTTCTCTTCTATACTTTCTTCTTCACTGACTGAGGGATCGTATCTTTCAAGTTCAAGATATTTCACAGCATTCGCTACAGCGCCGGATGCTGAGATTACCGATTCGGGAATATCCTTCGGGCTGTTCATCGCTCCGCATACGAACACACCTTCCCTTGAAGTCGAAAGTGGATGGAATGTATCCGTCCGGCAGAAGTTGAACCTGTTAAGCCTTATATTGAGATTTTCCGACAATTCCCGACTTTCCGGGCGGGGCTGAAGACCTATCGACAGTACGACCATATCAAAGGTTTCATGTTGTATGTCACCGTTCTCGTACGTATATTTCAGGTCCAGGCTGCCATCGGGCAGTTCCTTGATGTCGGCTATCCTGGATCTCTTGAACTGCACGCCGTACTGGTTTTCAGCTTTATCGTAATACTTGTCGAAATCCTTGCCGAAAGCCCTGATATCCATATAAAAAATCGTGGCTTCCAGTTCTTTGCTGTGCTCTTTCGCGATGATAGACTGCTTTATGGCGAACATGCAGCAGGCTGATGAGCAGTAGTTCCTGTCAATGCCTTCGTCCCTTGAACCCACGCACTGTATGAAAGCCAGTCTCTTAGGAGGTTTGCCATCGGAAGCTTTCTCAACATGCCCTCCAAATGGTCCGGATGCGGAAAGCATACGTTCGAATTCGAGAGAGGTGACGACGTTACTGTAGCGGTGATATCCGAATTGGCCGAAGCCGATAGGATCGAACGGATCGATACCGGTCGCGAGAATAACGGCTCCTACATTGAGTTCAATCTCCCTGTCCACGTCCTCATAATTGATCGCACCGGTAGGACAGACCTTTTCGCAGAGTTTGCATACACCCTTCGTAAGGTAAAGGCAATGCTCCTTGTTGATCGTGTATTCAGA
>JAUVUL010000085.1 GCA_030600975.1 Candidatus Aegiribacteria sp. | reverse complement strand
CATCAAATCTCCCGAGTTGTTGCTGACAAATCCGGCAACAGTGCCGGTAGTAGCTGCTGAAGTTATTCCGGAGATAAGCAGAAGGCATGATATAACAGGTAGATACAGTGCTGAGTACCTGCAACAGAAGCTTTTCTCAAATAGGTTTTCATGCATACGATTACCGACCCTCTAAGAGTTATGGTAAGAATGGCTATCCTTTATTGGAATGCCATTGAACCCGGAAAAAGAGTTAGCAGAACTTACACCAGTTAACCTGTTCTGTCCAGAGCACACCAGTCGATGCCTGAAAATCAACTGAATGTTTAAATGTTAGACCCGGCCCCAACTTCCTCAAAACCGATTTTCCAGAAGAATACATCGGATTCACCTTTTCCCGGTTGAACTTCGGTGCCTGTTACAATGATCTGACCTGATTCCGTAAGGAATACCGAATGAGTCATCTGATCGCCTTCTGCATAGAGTTCCGTACAGCTGATTCGACTCCCGTCATTTTCCATGATCGCGAGAAGAATGTCACTGCCCACTACCTCCAGAGGGAAATTCCCTTCCTCACCAATCCATCCGGCGATAATAATACCGTTCTCCGGGGTAATGCTGACGGAACGGAACAAAGTATGGTCAAGGTACCAGTCGATTCTCCTCCAGAGCTCTTCGCCCTGTGGATCCAGGCATACAGTTAGCCCCCTGTAAGCCATCTGTCTCATATCGTCAACGGTACCTGTGCAAATAATGTTTCCATCATCCAGCTCCAGGAAACCGGATATACCGGCTACAAATTCGCAATTCACCTGAAGTGACATTTGCCAGAGAATCTGACCATCACTTCCCAGCCGGCAGATTGGGATAAACGATGATGGGAAACAATCCTCATTATATGACAGCATGCATCCTCCATCGCTCATGATTTCCAGGCTTGCCCGAATGAACTGCTCCTCGGAATTTTCAACCAAAGGAGTTTCCCAGAGAATAGTGCCATCATAACCCAGTTTAATTACAAACATCGCATGACCATCCTCTTGTGACCATCGGGTTCCAGCTGCCAGAAGGCTGCCTTCAGAACATTTTTCCAGGGATGTAAGAGATAGAATTTCATCAGGGCTGATTTCCACTGGAAGAACAGTGTGCCTGCTGCTATCAGGATTCATAAGGTCAATCGTAAAACAATCAGGAAAAGAACCCGGCGAGTATCCTCCCTCGATGATCAACAGCAGCCCGGGTTCCAGAAAAACTGCGCTGATCCACTCTATTGGATTATCCTGCAGGACATAGAGCTCCTGCCGGTCAACAGGAACCCCGAAATAATCTATTGTGAGAACCCAGAAATCTGTATTGTCACCTGAAACTGTATAACCAAAGCAACTTGTAACTGAATCAGCTTCAGAGAACGTCACATCAATCAGATTGTCATCACCGATATGCTCCATCACTTCGTAAACACCTGAATCAATCACATTATCAGGTATATCCCCCAGAACAGGGTATATAGAAATAAGTGCAAGCAGAAGCAGAAATACGAATGTCATGATGTATCACTTCCTTTCCATCTTTTCAGATGACTTCGATCTTCCCTTCAACACCTGGTAAGATAACTGCTGACACGATTTCGGCATTATCAATTCGATACGGTGATGTTTTTCATTAATCTGATTTACCCGGAATTTGAGTAATCGTTGACTTTTTTACAGGTATTGCATAGTATCTTACTCGTATATATAAAACAGAAAGGGGTGAAAGTTCAAAAAAGGTGCCAGATTTTCCAAATTTACAAATCAAAAATAGAAGGAGGAATAGTATGAAGTACGTAGTTTTAAGCGTACTTTCTGTCAGTTTGCTTTTCGCAACTGAATATGTCGACGGCGAATTGCTGGATAATCCCGAAGGAATACAATATTTTTCAACCCCGGAACCACTGGATGTCGAAACTCTTGCGGATATAAACGACCCCACTTCGGCTTTTACATACCGTTCTCCCATTGAGAGGGCGATTTCCAGAGAAGATGAAGGATCCTCTTTATGGTCAGAACAAGACTGGTACAACGATATTGAAATATATCCTGGTCCAGTGGGAAGTGGTCAGGATTTCGATTACGATGAAAACACCGGTCATCTCTATGCTGTTTTCGATACCGATCACGCAACAGGCGACAGCCTTGTGGTATACCGCTCAATGGATGGCGGGGAAACCTGGAGTTACTTCAATTTTGCATATAACACGAACAATTCAATCTCCAATCCCAAGATCCGCCTGGTCAGAGATTCCGGAGGAAATAGCTGGGTCGTGATAATGGGTATCTGGCACGAAACAGGCGATGATCAGCTCTGGACCAGAAGGTTTACAACAACCGGTGCATCCGCCACCTTTGAACTGGTCACATCCAACTCCGTTCAATTCGCTGACATGGATGCCGATGTTGGCGCGGCAGCTCATGCTTACGTAACCTATATAATAGAGGGCACCTCAACTGTTCGCGCTGTAAGGAACGCGGTTGGTGGAGCTGGATGGGTTAACGACTTAAATATATACGTTAATACTGGAATTAGTAATTCCCATCCGGCAGTAGCAGCAGGCGCAGGCGGTAATGCATCGATAGTCTTTACTGTTTCTACGGCTACGAGTCCAGAGATCCGGATCAAGAGGACTACGAATAACGGTTCATCCTGGATACCATCAGAACTGGTGACTGGCGCTGGCGGCTGGGTTGACCTGGATGATCTTGATATCGCTTACAGTCGTGCTGCCACTCAGATAGGTTGGTTAACTGTTACATTCGAATGGGCCTCAGGTGACAACTTCGGGTACTTCTTGAGCAACAACAGCGGTGTGAGCTGGACCTGGGAATCTTGTTTCGCCGGTGGCGCCGATGAGAATCATGGCTCCATCAGAGCGATGAAAGCAGTTGGTCATGTTACAGTAGCTTACAATTTGGATCCGGGTGATTCAACGATGTTCACCTGGGCTAATGTCGGAGCTCCCACCGCTTTCACAACACCTATAAGAATCAATGATTACGTCGCGACCATATACTGGCCTGCAACCGCCGGCTGGAATGGAGGCAATTATTCCGCGGTGCTCTATACCACCTTTGTTGGCAGCTCCTACGCTCTCATGTACGACTGGTTTGGTAATACTGGAATTGATGATGCACCCGTGGCTACGCCCGGTATGATTCAGAATGCCCCCAACCCCTTCAATGCCACCACGAACATCAGCTTCAATCTCACGCAGAACACCCCGGTTACAATCTCCATCTACAACATAGCCGGACAACTTGTAACAACCCTTGCCGATAACCAGAGCTTCAACGAGGGTTCAAATTCAGTACAGTGGGACGGCCAGAACGAAAGCGGCACCAGGGTAACTCCCGGCGTGTACTTCTGCCGCCTCAACGCTAATGGAATCAGCCAGACTCACAGAATGATGATGGTGAGATAACACATCGAAAAAAACCTGAAGAACTCAGGTTTTTGAGCCGCCCGGAGTCGGACTCCGGGCGGTTTCCTTATACAGGAAGGAACCAGGTCAGTTTTGTGAAAATGGTGAATTCAGGTTCTCCAAAGTCACCTGTCTGCTGATCCGGGTCGGTATTCTCGCCGACCATGAAGAAGAACATGCTTCCTGGTCTGAACTGCCAGCTGAGAAGTACATTCATCCAGTGCCTGTAATCCCTGCTGCTTTCTTCAGTTTCCCATTCGGTATCGAATCTTGACATCTGTGAAGTCAGCCTGAAACTGAAATAGTTACTCAGCATCCAGTTTCCGCTGAGCTGCAGGGAACGCCAGTCCGTATTCCTGTGACTCCATTCCTCCAGATTCCAGTCGTATTTTCGAGCATCCCCTGTCTGACTCCAGTTGATATCAGCCTCTATTGAAATGTTCGGTGAAGGTTTGTAGTTGATCCATGTTCCTGCATAATTTCTGGAGCCTTCGCAATAGGAGCTGATTCCACCCCATAGATATCCAGACAGCTGCTCTCTTGAATCACTTGAACAGCTGAGATTGAAATTCAGTCCACCATCATATTCAGTGCCTTCAGGCCCTTCGTACCTGTCCGTATGAGTACCATTGTATCCGAATTCAAAATCAACATGATACCTGTTTCGGAAGGACAGACCGGTATTGAATCCGATTCCCCTGCCGGTAACGGGACCTCCAGGAACGCGGTCGTACCATGCGTGCAGATTGCCCCACCAGTGCTGAAGAACATCACTTTCGGTGTAAGGATGGTACAACCCGCTGTTTATCCATGTACTGACATCTCCAGTGGACGATGTGTACCCGATCATGTTCGCGTCGAAATTCTCCTCGCGATACGACATTCCTCCACTGAAATCAAGCCTTTCATCGGAATATTTATAGAAAGTTCTATACGCGTAATTATCATCCCAGCGATTCTCATATGAGTTCCAGGTACCTGCAACGGACGAGTTGATCTTATGATTCTCCAGAAAGGTAATCTGAGCATCCACCGCCCCGGACCTGCCGTAGGAATAAAGGGATCCGTCATGAGCGGGAACATCGGTGCTGGTTCCACTGAAACCGATATAGGTTCCCCTGCCGAACTCACGTACTATCCTTCCTGCAGCGTAATTTGTCGGATGCACCAGAGTACTGCCGTTATCCTTAATACTTCCAGTGTACGCATTAAGGAAACCTGCGCGGAAACCGTTAAAAGAACCTGTGAGCTTTGCTCCTCCGATTATCGGTATGATCTCCCCGTTTGGCGCCACTGAACCTACCCGCCTGGAATAGAAAAGTGAGAAGGGCATGCTGAACATATCCGAACCCTCAAGAAAGAAAGGTCTTTTTTCCGAAAGGTAGCTTTCCCAATGGGAGAGATTCGCTTCATCAGGATCAGCTTCAACCTGGCCGAAATCAGGATTGACAGTCAGATCCAGAAGCAGCTCTGAAGAAAGGCCAATCCTTGCATCAATACCGGTATTTGCCCATGGATCCCACTCCTCTTCGGCATCGTGTAGATACTGTATCCGACCTGCACCGTAGGGTCTCAGTTCTATCTGCCTGCTGGATGGGAGGGAATTCAGCCCGCACAGATTACCGAAGTCCTCAATCTTAACCTGGCCGTTATCTGCCATCCTGAAAAGAAATGCGCTTTCATTAGTTCTGGTAATGGTTCGTTTGAAGTTGACACCCCATACCTGTTCCTCATCCTCAGAATAGCACATGGCGGAGAAGGGAATTGATAACTCCGCAGTCCAGCCGGAATCCGATGACGCAGTGGAGCTTGTCCAGACTCCGTCCCAGTTCAAGTCCCATCCGCCTACTTCGCACAACCTGCCATCCTGCTGCACATTATCAATACTGATGAAGAAGAAGTATGCATTATTATCATCGTTGTACGTATCCAGCCAGATGCCTGCCCACTCAGTTGAAAAATCGTTGTCCCTTGGTGCCAACCTTCTGGTGAATTCCTCGGGATGGCTGTCGCACATAGTGAACGCACAGTACAGGTATTTGTCATCGTAGAGAAGCCTGACTTCAGTCGCTTCTGTCATCGGTTCCCCGCAGTCCGGCCTGTGCTGGATGAAATCTTCCTGGACAGGAATAGCCAGGTTCCATATTTCATCATCAGGGATACCGTCAATTACAGGGGATTCGTTTACTTTCACCGCCTGGACCGATATCTGAGAAAAACTGATGCCGGTAATAGCGAGAATAGAAAGAGTGCATGCGGTTTTCATACTGATTTCACCCTTCCGGATATTAACGGGGACATGCTCTTTTCATCATGATGCATATATAATGAATAAATCCGGAAACTCATGAAATTCAATACGACTGCAAAGATGGATATCGGTTAGTGAAGAGACTTTATCCGGAGGGATTTCCGCATTTCACTGAGCAATCTTGAGACCTCCGCTTTTTCTCTAAGTTCCTCGTAGGTCAGAAGTCTCAGGGTTTTATTAGCCATGCTGAGTCTCCGAGCCAGTAGACTTCCCAGGCCGAGATTCAGACTGATAGCCATAGCGCTGTTCTTTTCCAGGAGTTCTTGCAGAGTATCTCTTGAAAACATCAGTATTTCAGCACTTCCGGTTACCTTTGCGGTAGATGCCCTGGGTTTGCCGTCAAGGAATGAGCGTTCACCAATAACGTCGTTCGCTCCAAAGCTGCCCAGAACGAAGTCTTCGGAGCTTTCATCTACGACTGTAACCTTTCCCTTCCTTATGATGAAAAGGTCTGTGGTCCTGTCTCCCTGCCTGAAGAGAACCTGATTATCCCGAGCATATATCCAGTGACACAACTCAGATAGCATGGGATCATCCGCGGATAGCAGGGGTCTTTTGTTCCGAGCCCGGATATCAGCCCTCAGCTTCCTGAGTTCACGTCGCCCTTTCAGGTCTTGATCACCTGAGATAAGAATCCTGAGGGAATCAGCCTTTCTGAGCCTTTCGACAATGAGTTTCTCCAGGAATAGAAGGAATTTTGTCCCCGGGATGGAGTTTTTTCTGAGAAATGCAACAAATGGTTTCCGGGAGAGCTTCAATATGGTCCCGGTAGTATTCGCTGTAACGCTTGCTGACCTCTCCTCCCCGCCAAGGAAAGCCATTTCTCCGAATACGTCTCCCTCTCCAAGTGATTCCAGTATCCGACCTCCTCCCTTGTCATCTGTTACAACGAACTGGCCGGATTCAATAATGAAAAGATCCGTTCCTGAATCACCCTGTTTGACAAGCACATCCGATCCATGCACTTCTTTGCTTTCGAAGAGCTCCCTGACACCACTCTCGGAAAGAATGTCATCCGTGTTAAAGAGACTGTCTTTTTTCATGGAAACCTCTCAACCGTCGGTACAAATTTATCTGTCAGGCAGCGTGGCAATTCGCGGACAGAGCATAAATCCACTTCCGGAATTCCATATCCGCAGCCTTCTTCATCCGAGAGGACAATACCTAGAATTACCCGGTCATGTCAAATCAAATATACACCTTGAGGGTTCGGACAAAGCGTTGGTCGGGAAAATGTATCCTGCAGCCGCTGCTATTCACCGGCTGAGCACTCGGATGAAACCCGGAAGCACCGTTGAAAAACCATGGGCCATGAGTCCTTTGCGTATAGGACGTAAGTAATCAGGATTTCTGATTACCTCCGTCACTGATTAAGAGCCTGGTCTCTGAGAGACCTAATCGGCAATGCTTATCAGATAGGCTT
>JAUVUL010000352.1 GCA_030600975.1 Candidatus Aegiribacteria sp. | reverse complement strand
CCGGACGATGATGCTTCCAGCGGACACCAGCTGTCCGGCTGCACTCTTAACTCCAAGCCTTCTGCCGGCGCTGTCGCGGCCGTTTCTGGAGCTGCTTGATGATTTCTTGTGTGCCATCTTTTGAACCTTTCAATAACTTTCTATCTGTTAACAATTATCATTGCGTTCCAGTTGGAAGCTCCGCTCGAGAATCTTGCGATGTAAATTCCGGAAGGAACTTCAGAACCGTCGCTTTTCCTCAGTTTCCATACTAGGCTTTCCGTTTCCGGAGAAACTTCCAGAACAATGATGGAGCGGCCTGTAATATCGTATATTGACACGTTTCCTCCAACCCCCTGCTGCGGGACTACGAAACTGCAGGAATCCCAAGATGGATTGGGGAAGACTGAGAATGATCCCTCAAATCCCTCTTCGGATTCCTCTATTCCCACCAGGGAAAGAACAAAACTCACTTCCACCCTTTCCTGCGAGCCCACTGATACATCTTCGACTGAAAGTGGTATGTAGCCGTCAGCCGTCACTTCCACATCGTAGTTTCCAGGAAGAAGGGTTTTGTGATAATCACCTAATGTTACGTCAGTTCTGCAGAATCTGAGAGATTCAGAATCGGTACCGTCATGAATCCCTATTGCAAGGTGGGCGTCTATGGGGTCTCCAGATGAATCAGCTACAGTTCCCCAGATGCCGTAGGTGCTATTCGTGAAAAACTCCAGGATTGCCATATAGTGAGCATTATCCACACCGGGCCAGTCTGATACATGTTTATCCTCGTGGACCTCTATGGTGTGGTCGACGGTTCCGCATTCGCCGTAGCTCCAGTCGTTGACATCACCATTAATGATATACCAGATGGCTCCGGGGTAGGCTATCCAGAAACTGCCGCTGAAATAGCTGACTATTCCCGGAGCAGAGGCGTAATCAATGGCCTGCTGATGAATAAGTCCCGAATCCTCCGGCAGGGGATCCAGAGTGTAGTTCCAGACCGTGTTTATACAGGCAGCCCCACCGTGAAGGGAGAGACCGGCAGTGAAGGGGTTGATGAAGTTATCGATATCCGGCCAGTTCTGCATTGTAAGGTCTCGGAGAGCGGCTGTTTCCGGTTCACAGAAGGGAGCCGATCCGCCTCCCGAGCCGGTCCACATATAGCTCAGGTTCCTGTTCAGATCGATCCCATTAGCGTTACTCCTCTGATCATGATAGTAACCGTCAGGGTTGAGAACCGGGATTATCCAGGTTTCTGTATTGTCTACAATGTACGAACATATCGAGCTTGTGGCGTAATTGTCCGTCAGTACCTCGAGGAAGTGGAGTGTGGTAGTGGAGGCTGCAGGTTCATCACCATGTATCCCGCCGTGGATTCTCATCTCGGGTTCGATCTCCTCGGTGTAGACATTGTCGGAAACAACAACTGCTACAATGGGTCTTCCCTGCACACTGGTGCCTATTGTAACCTTTCGGCAGATATCAGGATGGGCCGCGACAACAGCATCTATCGCATCGTGAATATCCTGAAGAGTTGGATAGGGTACAAGTGGTTCCGTTACTGGGATGCGTATTGGATTGTAGCCCATGTGGCGGAGCATATCCTCTTGCTGTGCATCAACGTATATCATTGCTTTCCCACCGTGGGCCCATTCAATGAGGAATCCCTCTTCCTCAAGGATTTTAATGTCCGATATGCTGATGTCTCTGAGTGTGACAGAGTAATGGGGAATTGAATAGCTGAAATTGTTCGACAGCATGGTGCTTCCTGCAAAGGCGAGTGCTGCCGTTAGAGAAATCAATACTGCAAGACATCTGCGCATATGAATAAATCCCTTCGGTAAAAGGTAATATGGTTATCATAAAGGAAATACAGAATTCTAAATATGGTTCCTGGAGAGTGTATAAGTCAAGCCAACCGCGAATTTACTACTTGCCATCAGGGTCTATTAATTCGTAGAATATAGCCTTCGGAAATCGGGGCGTGGCGCAGTTCGGTAGCGCACCTGCTTTGGGAGCAGGGGGTCGCCGGTTCAAATCCGGCCGCCCCGACCATTTCTATTTCCCGAGTATATCCCGGAGCCTCCTCCACCTGTCCGTTCTATCCTGCTTACTGCTCCACAGGAGGTTCTTCATAGATTCCCTGTCGTCTTCAGTGCCGAAGCATATAAGGCTGTCATCCTCTGAAAGCCGGAAATCTCCAGAAGGGCTGTAAACATAACTGTCATCTCTTCTTCTGACGGCTATTATCACAACACCTGTATTCCCGTGAAGTTGCAGCTTTTTAAGTGTCCATCCGACGGAAGGGCATCCTTTACCGATTTCTATACTGAGATAACCCTCAGTTTTTTCCCGTGCAAAAACGATTCTGTCAAGAAACCTCGCAACATTGGGTCGTATCATTTCATTTGAGATCCTGAACCCTTCCGCAGTATCCTGATTGACCGTCCTTCTTGCTCCCACAAGCTTCAGTTTTCTTTCGGCAGAGATATCGGATGCTACCGAGTATATTTCCAGTTCGGGGTTGATCCTTCTTGCGGAAAGGCTGAGGAACACATTACTTCTGTCATCCGGAAGCACACAGAACAGCGCATGGGCATCGATCAGGTCTGATTTCTTCAGTATACTGTCAGTCAGGCAGTTACCCAGTACCGTTCCTACATTCTCACCGAGGTCCGTTACTCTTTCCAGGGCATCCGGATCTAAATCCACAACTGTAACTGTAAAACCGTGCAGAACGAGTTCCTTAATAACGAAAATCCCCGTTTCACCTGCCCCGCATACTACACAGATTGAACCGCTGTTATCGGAATAGCTCACAGCTTTTTCCTCCTTCTGGGCCGGTTCAGCGTTCTGGCAAGAAGTCTAAGCTGTTCAGGAGATTCAATAGCGAGGAGAATATCATCCTGTTCAAGGATGTAATCCGGTCCGGGATTGTACACTATTGAACCATCCTGTTTCATTACTGCAAAGACCTTTATACCGGTTTAAAGGTCTTTGCAGAAATGAAACAGGATGGTTCAATAGTG
>JAUVUL010000293.1 GCA_030600975.1 Candidatus Aegiribacteria sp. | reverse complement strand
TAATACATTACTCCATAAATGTCAAAGTTATCTGCTTGCTCAAGATTGTTTACCGAAGCTGATCCCTCTACATATCCATTGTCATGTTATAATTGTCCCTGCAATATCAGAATACAGGGAAGTCATCATAGATGAGAGGCAGGTCATGAAGATTTACGCGATCGGCGACCTGCATCTTTCTCTTGCGAGCGGGAAGCCCATGGATGTTTTCGGTGATCACTGGAAGGATCATCATCAGCTGATTGAGACGAACTGGAGAGAACTGGTTACGGAAAATGACCTGGTGCTGCTGCCCGGAGACCTTTCCTGGGCCATGAAACTCGATGAGGCCGCTTCGGACCTGAACTGGCTCGGTGAACTCCCCGGAAGGAAGATCATTACAAAGGGCAATCATGATTACTGGTGGTCATCCGTCTCACAGATCAGAAGAAGACTCCCGCCCGGTATAATACCTCTTCAGCATACAGCCTTCGATGCGGGAACAGCTGTAATTACCGGTACTCGGGGGTGGATCACTCCACTGTCCGAGGAATACGATGAAGAGAAAGATGAGAAGATCTACATACGTGAATTACATAGGCTTTCCCTGGCGCTGGAATCGGTTACGAAGACAGGAACAAGTGGAAAACCGCTGATAGTAATGCTTCATTATCCTCCGATTGTATCCGGGAGGACTACAGGTTTCTCACAGATGCTGTCCGATGGGGGTGCGGATATTTGCATATACGGTCATATTCACTGTTCCCCCGGTCACTGGCCTGAGGGGCTGGATACAAAAATTGACGATGTGGAATACAGGCTGGTCTCGGCCGATTACCTTGATTTTAAACCTTTGGAACTAAGGATATGATTGTAAACGCATCAGCTCTTGGCATGAGATTCGGAGCCGAAGAGATTTTCGAGAACGTCAGCTTTACCATCAATAGGGGCGACCGGGCTGCCCTGGTCGGGGTTAACGGTGCCGGGAAAACCACCCTGATAAAAATTCTCACGGGAGAACTTGAATCTACATCGGGAAATCTTCATGTAGCCGGAGGGGTAAGAATTGCCCACCTCCCACAACAGATGAGCAGGTTTCCCGAAGGACCGCTGCTGGATACGGTCTGCAGAGAAGCCGGAGAAGCAGCCAGGGCTCTGGAACAGATGCGCATGATCCACGCTGACCTTGAGATTATTGATGACATGGGTAAGCAGAAACAGCTCCTTGATAAGCTGTCGGACGCACATGACATCGCCGATTCAACGGACGCTTTCAATATCAGCAGCAGGGCGGAGAAGGTTTTATCAGGTTTGGGATTCACCGTTGATGATTTCGATAAACACCTGGAGGAATTCTCAGGGGGGTGGAGAATGAGAGGGCAGCTCGCGTCTCTCCTGCTTTCGGATCCCGACCTTCTGCTGCTGGACGAACCTACGAACCACCTTGACCTGGAAGCAAGAATCTGGCTTGAGGAATACCTCAGGAAATTCAAGGGTGCTGTGTGGGTGATTTCACATGATCCGGGGTTTCTTGACCGCGTTGTGTCCCGTGTATTCGAGCTTGAGTTTGGAGAACTCTCCTCGTATACCGGCAATTATTCCTTCTATGAACAGAAGAAGCGGGAGGATATCTCTCGCAGGGAGAAGCAGGCAAAACATCAGGCTGAACAGATAGAAAAAATCACGCGGTTCATTAAGAGATTCAAGGCAACCGAAAGTAAGCGTTTTCAGGTACGAAGCCGTGAGAAGATGCTTGAGAAAATGGAACTGATACAGACCCACAGAGACCCCGGTCACATGCGTTTGAGATTCCCCGATCCACCAAGAAGCGGAAAGATCGTAGCCCGTCTTGAAGATGTGTCCAAGCGTTACGACAGTACTGTTTTCAGCGATGTGAATCTTGAAGTTGTCAGGGGAGAGCGTATTGGCATCGTTGGAAAGAATGGCGAGGGGAAATCAACTCTATCAAGGATACTCGCCGGAGTTGAAGGCCCAACCGGAGGAAGCCTTGTAATGGGATCCGGTGTTGAAACAGGCTTTTACACTCAGGAGGTAGACCAGCACCTGGATCCGGAACTCAGTCTTCTCGATCAGCTGGCTGCAGTCAGCCCCTCAAGTTCCGAAAAAGAGCTGCGAAGGATACTGGGCGGATTCCTTTTTACCGGAGATGATGTTTTCAAGAAAACCGGCGTTCTCTCCGGTGGAGAGAAGAGTCGTCTTGCCCTTGCGCGCATTCTACTGAGTCCTGTAAATCTCCTGATACTGGATGAGCCAACCAACCACCTTGATATCTTCTCAAGGAATGTGCTCTGTGAAGCCCTTGAAAAATATCCCGGAACACTGGTCCTTATCAGTCATGATGAGCAGCTTCTATCGTCGCTGGTGAAAAAGGTCTACGAAGTTCAGGATGGTAGAATCAGTCTCTTTGACGGTTCCTTTGACTACTATCTGAGAAAGAAGCAGGAACGGATCAGGCGCTCATTCGAATCAGAGAAGAGGGGCTCGGCTTCAGGCAAATCACCACGGGAAGCCGAAAGGGAAAGAAAACGGCGGGAAGCTGAACATCGTAGAGTACTGTCCGCCAGCCGAAAGAAGATCCAAGTCAGGATAAGCAGAATTGAAAGAAAAATGCTTCCCCTTGAGGAAGAACGGGAAGAACTGGAAGCTCTTCTGCAGGATCCTGAAATCATCTCTGACAGCACCAGACTTATGAACCTTCAGAAGGAGCATGCTTACATATGCCAGGAAATCCGGGATTACGAGAAGGTATGGGACGAACTTGCTGAGAAGATGGGCGCCGAAAGCTGAGAAAGCTGATGAAGTATTCAGGCTGACTGCATTATATTATTTCGAACTCGAATTCATCTTCAACAAGAACCTTTATGCAGGCTTCAACTACGTCAGCATCAAAAAGAATGCCCTTGTTCTGTGAAATCTCATTGATTGAGATGTCTCTTCCAATAGCCGGTCTGTAGGGTCGATGGGAGGACATGGCTTCAACAACATCAGCGACACCGAGAATTCTTGCTTCCAGAATAATGCCTTCGCTTTTCAGCCCCTTTGGGTATCCTGAACCATCCAGTCTCTCATGATGCTGCAGCACTGCTTCGGCAACAGGCCAGGGGAAATCGATTGATTTCAAGATATTATATCCTACGGTGGGATGTGCCCTGATCAAACCGAACTCGATTTCGACAAGTTTACCAGGTCGGTTGAGAATAGCAGCCGGAACATAAATTTTACCGATATCGTGAAGAATACCCGCTATACGGATGCCTTCTATCTGTTTTTCGGGTAATCCCATTTTTCTGGCTATTGCACAGGCGAGAGAAGAAACCCTGTACTGATGCCCTGCTGTATATGGATCAGTTGTCTCGGCAGTAACGGCAAGGGCGTGAACAGTTCCCTCAAGTGTTCTTCTCAAGTCCTTGAAGTCCTTTTTGATTTCGTCCGATCTTTTACGTTCTGTTATATCTTCTATTACCCCATCATAGTATTTGATTCTTCCCTGTTCGTCTTTGACTGCGACTGTAGAAACGGATCCGAAAAACAATGTTCCGCTTTTCTTCCTTAATCTCAGTTCTTCATCTCTGACATAGCCAAAACTGAGCATTCTGGAATTGAAGATCCGCCTGTCTTCGGAGTTTTGATAAAGATCTGAAACATTAACTGAAAGGAATTCTTTCTTATTCTTATAGCCGAACATTTTGATAATCGCCGGATTCGCCTCTATAAATCTTCCTTTCGGTCCTACAGTATTTCTGTATACACCAATATTGATGTTTTCAGTGAGAGTTCTGTATTTTTCTTCACTGTTTCTGAGAATCTCC
>JAUVUL010000386.1 GCA_030600975.1 Candidatus Aegiribacteria sp. | reverse complement strand
CCCGTTGAAACTTCAAGGGGCAGTGCGAAGAAGCATCCCTGAGGAATGAGAAAAATACTGGTCTAGATTGTTACCTGCCACTCTTCTTCGCCGGTCTGTGTAAGACCTACGCCATTGCTCAGGAGAGAATCCCTGAGCCATTCCAGAGACTTCTCGAATCTTTCAAGCAGGACTGCTGATCCGTCAATGGATTTCAGTTCCAGCAGTTTTTTGTTTTTAGCATATTTACCTCTGCTAACCTTAAGTCCTTCCAGAGGAAGGCTTACGGGATTCCCTTTGACCAGCAATCTGAGCAGAAAGCCCAGCTGTAAATAAAGTGGCGCCATCTTGCCAAGATGGAAGTATACGAATCTCTGATCAGTCAGAACGCAACGAGTATAAACGGGGAATTTTACCTTTTTCCCCTGGAGTGTAGATCTTTTTGTATCAACAAGTACGTTTTCTCCCGGATTCAGCTCAAGCTTTTTCCCCATTTCATCTCCTTTGCATTTTCAGACCACCGCGCGGACTCCCTGAAACAATAAACTAATAAGGGCTTTTTGGATTATCGATTGTACGATCGACGTATATATTTCTTATGACGATTCTGTCAACACCGCAATCTTCCAAAGCTGAACTGAAAAGTGGGGCTACTCCCCTTTCGAGGAGAATTGATTATTTTACCTGTTCACAGTCCAGGAACAGGAGATTCAAATTGGAAACGGGATCCACTTTAGAGGACAGCGAGTCAAAGAACGGGAAACAGGATGATATCGGTGATACTGTTGCAAACCTTAAGAAGAGGAACGCTCAGCTAAACCGTAAACTTAAAAAACTTGAGCTCGTATTCAGGAATGCGCTTGATATCCTTGTAGTTGTTGATGCTCATACAGGAAAAATGCAAAGGGTCAGCGATGCCGCTGAAGTTGTGCTTGGTTACAAACGCTCGAATCTGATCGGCAAGAAACTGACCAACATCCTTCCTGATGAGAAGACAGCAGGCCTCCTGCACCTGGAAGACGACACCTCTAAAATCGTTGACGGTGTATTTCTTAATCAGAAATTGAAGTGCAATGACGGTTCCTTCAAATTAATGGATATGAGCATCAGCCTCGTGAACAGCAACGGCCTCAGCGCTATCCTTCTGACCTTCAGGGACACCTCCGAAAGAAAGCGCCTCCAGGATGATATGATCAAGAAGAACAGCGCCCTGGACAGTGCACTCAGTGCCATGATCATAACCAACAACTCCTGGATGATTAACTACGCAAATGTGGAAGCTCTCAATTACTGGAGATACAGTAGAACGGATATTCTTCGCCTGGATATATCGGATCTTCTTCCGTTCATGGGTGACTTTGAAAATTTGAAGGAGTGTATTGAAGAAAGAGGTCAATGGGATGATGAAATAGAATGCCAGCGCAGGGACAGCACGACCTTTATGGCATATGCCACAGCTATAACTGTGGATACCGATGACGAAGATCCATGCTACATTCTTTCATTTCTGGACATCACCAAGCGCGTCCGTCTGGAAAAAAGGCTCACGGAGCTTTCGCTCCGTGACAGCCTTACTGGTCTTCACAATCGTCGAGGGTTCATGACACTGGGTAAGCAGCTGCTTGATTCTTCGCTTCGGAAACAACCGGAAATTGCCCTTCTTTACGTTGACGTGGATTACCTTAAGGTGATAAATGATGAGCTTGGTCATTCAGAAGGTGACAAGGCTCTTTCAACCACTGCAAGAATACTGAGGAGCTGCTTCAGAGATTCAGACATCATAGCCAGGTTGGGCGGGGATGAATTTGTGGTACTTTTCCTTGATACCACAGGGCTCACCGCGGAATCAATCAGGGATAGAATAGACAGGCGGCTTGAAGAAACCCTTAAGAGTAAAACTCTTCCCTTCAAGCTGTCTCTCAGCATAGGGTATTACTCCACCGTACTGTGTTATCAGACTCAAATTGGATTGCTTCTCAGCTGCGCCGATTCTCTCATGTACGAAGAGAAGGATAAAAGAAGGAAATCTATCAGCGAGGATGACATACTGCTCAGGAAGGATCGGTAACAGAGAAACAGCATTCCTGACGCCGAACCTGCCCGGGAGAGGGAAAAGAGCAGCTGTCCCAATGGAACTTGACAGAAGCATGTAATTGGAATACGATTCCATATTCGAATATTGGAATATTCTGATATGGAGTTACCAGAAACGGACATTGAAGATGTTAGAGGTCAATCATAAAGGCATCGAAACAGAGCCTTACAAACAGGGGGAATATCCCCGGAAGGAGAGTAATTAATGGGAAAAGTAGCTTTCATCTGTAACGGATATGAGAACTCCAACTTATACCCTGCATTCGTACTTGCTTCCTCAGCCGTTGCATCAGGTGATGATGTAGTGATTTTCTTCACACCGGCAGCGGTTCCAGCCCTGAAACCAGGCTACCTGGAAAGCATGACCGGAAAAGGTATGCCTGATATGAAGGACCTTCTTGAAGGGATTATGGCTCTCGGCGGCCACATGATGCTGTGCGAACTTGGCCTGGAAGCTCATGACGTTACCGCT
>JAUVUL010000042.1 GCA_030600975.1 Candidatus Aegiribacteria sp. | reverse complement strand
TTGATGATGCCGTCGATATCTGTGAATTGAAGCCGTAGAAAGTGCACGTTATGTTTTTCGCATTCAGAAAGAATCAATTTAGCGGATACTGACATATACAACCTTCTTCCGTATCAATCTACATATTTCCATTGAAATATATATGTTTATCATCCAGAGATCTGCATATCGCTTCCGGAATATAATCAATTATGCAATATCTGCAATCAGTACAAATTCGGAATAAGTAATGTGAAGCAGGAAATCTGCGCCGGTACGATCAGTTCGAAAGCACCCGGTATACGACTTCCTGGAGATTCTCCATTTTGTAGGGCTTTACAAGTACATCCGCAAATCCGTATGACTCGTATTCAGCCATTATGGGGTCGGTGGAGTAGCCGCTTGACACAATTACAGTCGCTTCCGGATCGATTTCAAGGATATCCTGAACCGCCTCTTTTCCACCTTTACCACCGGGAATCGTAAGGTCCATTATTATCAGATCATATACTTCGCCTGAAACTATGCTGTCTTTGTACATTGATATGGCCTGATCGCCGTTCACAGTCTGATCAACCGAACAGCCAAGCCTTTCCAGCATAGCTGCCAGGACATTCCTGATCATTCTTTCGTCATCCATTATCAGAACGCGTACTTCAGTGGATTCCGCAGGCGGTTCTCCTGAAACCGAATTCTTTCTATCTGCCGTGTAAGTCTTCTCTGCAGCCGGCAGATAAACAGTAAAACAGGCACCTTCTCCAGGAGCGGATTCCACACCCATCACTCCCCCGTGCTTCTGCACTATGGAGTGAACAACCGCCAGACCCAGGCCGCTGCCCTCCTTCTTGGTGCTGAAGTAAGGATCGAATATTCTCTCAAGGTTTTCTTCCTGGATGCCATTCCCTTCATCACGTATGGAAATTCGTACGAAATTTCCCGCATCCAGTCCCAGGACGGTTCCGCCTCTGTGCTGAAAATTCGCGGCATCAATGTAAAGACTTCCGCCGGAAGGCATGGCCTGCTTTGCGTTTATTATAAGGTTTGATATTACCTGGGCTAACTGACGCCTGTCCGCGCTTACCCTCCAGATATTCTCTGCTATCGCAAGATCGTGTCTGACTGAACTGCCCGCAAGGTTGAACTCCAAAGATTCCTGGAGCGTCTTCCCGGGATCGACAGGTTCAACTACTGGTTCACTGCCTCTGGCAAAGGTCAGAAGCTGCTGTGTAAGCCCTGTTGCTCTTTCCATGGCATTATCCATGGCTTCAATAAAACTGTAGGCTGCACTGTCTTTTGGAAGATTGTCTTTCGCAAGTGAAATATTACCGAAGATACCGCTAAGCAAATTATTGAAATCGTGCGCAAGCCCTCCGGCAAGGGTTGCCAGTGATTCAAGGCGGGTTCTTCTGGCAAGCTCCTCCCGAGCCCGCTTCTTCTCAGTGATATCAGTGTAGATCGCAAGCACCGCTACAAGTTCACCATCCAGCATGATCGGCGATCCAGAAACCAGAACATCCACCAGGGTACCATCCTTGCGATACCGAACCGTTTCTACAGGAGATATTTCTTTCCCTTGGAGTATCATGATGGTGAAACCTCTGGCCTCTTGTTCAACATCAGACCCTGTCACAAGATCATCAATATTTCTGCCAACAGCCTCATCACTGGTGTACCCGAACAGCTTTTCCGCCCCTGGATTCCAGTCGAGTATCCTTTGCTCGGGGTTCAGGGTTACTATTGCATCCGGCGCGGAGGTAAGGAGAGCTTCAAGAAATTCCCGCCGCTCATTCATTTTCCGTTCATTATGCTTGGTTTCAGTTACGTCCGTCGCTATCACGACCGCTCCTGATACTCTGCCATTACCGTCAAATGCAGGATAAACTGATTCGTTAAGAATCATGCCGTCAGGTCGGTATCTCAAACTACTGGCAGGTTTCTCGGCCTTCACGGTTTCAAGAGCAGGGCAGTCTTCGCAGACTTCTTCTCTGTGATATAGAAGACTGTAGCATTTCCTGCCCTGAAACTCCTCAAGGGGAATATTCATCATTCTTGAGCATGCCAGGTTCACATTCTGTATTGTGAATTCACTGTCAAGAAACATCAGAATCTCATCGATGCTGTTGAATACGGATCTGAATATTTTCCTGCTTTCCCTGAGAGCATCTTCCGTCTTTATGCGATCCAACGCATTTGAAATCATTTCACTTGCAAGTTTGAGAACAAGGCATGTATCCTCAGACCAAAGGTGTTTTTCTCTTATAGTATCAACTACCAGAAAACCGATAAGACTTCCGTACTGCACCATCGGAAGCATGATGAGTGATTTTACCTCCCCTGCACCGAGGATATTTATTTCATCAAGGGCACCGCGCGGGAGTTCTGATGTATCGGTAATATTCATGAGCTCGAAATCACGAAGCCTGCCTATTAACCATGAGAGTCTGTCAGAAGGGATTCTCTGAAGCATATCCTTCCGGGATTCAATACCATCACAACACCATTCATGTGTATTATCCAAGAATTTCTCTTCATCCCGGAAGGTAAATATGTTCGACCGTTCGGCACCCGTAAGATGTCCCAGTCTGGCCAGCGCACGGTCGATTGCCGAATCAACCTCTTCCGGCTTCAGTCGTGCGAACTCAGAGGATATTTCGGCAACTGCCTTCTCCAGCTCAATGTAATCAAGGATGGACTGCTTCAACCTCAGTAAATCGGCAAGCTCCCCACTCTGCAAATCTGAAGCATCGGAAGGATTGTCTGAATTGACTGCATTTTCAATCATACCGGTTATCCATTCATATAGTAGCACAGGTCGGGAATAGCAGCCAGTATTTTCTCCGGACAATCCGGAAAAATGCACTGACTTGTGAATGAACCCATACTGCGGTTTCCTGTCCTCATCAATGATACGAATACCTGATTATTCAGTCAAACAGGATGATCTCGGGCCTTTTGTAACTGAATGGCAGTCTGTATCGAAAAATACTCAAGTGAAGGGGGAATTCCATAAGTAACAGGACAGGTTACATACAAACATGTATCGCAGTGTTTTCAACAGTTTTCTTCATGGCTTCCTCTGCGGGAAGCGAAGATGTTTTTACATACCGGATATCTGCAGCTGCATACTCGGAGAGTGTATGGAGGATCTGGTGCAGTACTGCGATATGCTGCCGCTTTTAGATTCCCTGACCAAGTGAAGGGTCAGCCCCTTGGACATTCACCTGCAATCTCTTCAGAAATACCTTTGTTTCCGTAGGCTTTATCGAAATGTGCCCTGAATTCAGCTGCGAGTTTTATAGCCCTGGCCCTGTAAGCTTCCTTATCATACCAGGTATTTACAGGATTCAGAATTGAGTTATCCTGCAATCCGGGACATGAATCCGGCACCATCACCCTGAAGACAGGATCTTCATGGCAGCTGATATCCCTCAGTTCTCCCGAAAGGGCGGCGTTTACCATGATTCTGGTCAGTGGGAGGTCCATTCTAGAGCCTACTCCGTACGGTCCGCCACTCCATCCCGTATTAACAAGGTAGACTTCAGTATCATGCTTTTCTAACCTTTCTCCCAGCATCGATGCGTAGACATCGGGATTACGCGGCATGAAAGGCTCACCGAAAAATCTTGAGAAGACAGTTACCGGTTCGGTGATTCCCGTTTCAGTTCCGGCAAGCTTGCTGGTATACCCCATGAGGAACCAGAACATCGCCTGTGCCTTGTTCAACTTCGATACCGGAGGGATTACACCGTTAGCGTCTGCCGTCAGGAAAAGGATGGTGGAAGGATGACCCGCGACGGAAGCTTCCTTGATGTTGGAAAGGTAACGCAACGGATACGACCCTCTTGAATTCGGTGTCAATCTATTGTCGAAAAGATCAAAATGCCCATCCGGATACATCATCGTATTCTCAGTTATCGAGCCGTGATCAAGCCAGTCATCCTTGTGGAAACAGGCATTGTATATCTCGGGTTCCTTAACTGCGTTCAGGTCGATGAGTTTTGCATAGCACCCATTCTCGAAATTAGCGATCCCGTTATCCCCCCAGCCATGCTCATCATCTCCAAGAAGTGCCCTTGAGGCATCCGCTGAAAGCGTCGTCTTGCCGGTTCCCGAAAGACCAAGAAGAAGGGCGCTACGACCGTTATCCCCCTCGTTCGCGCTGCAATGAAGCGGGAGAATTCCCTCCTGCGGAAGTATGTAGTTCATAACTGTGAATATGAGCTTCTTGACGCTTCCTCCGTATGCCGATCCGTAAACGATTCCGATAGAGCGGTCAAGATCCATTCCCACCATCATGGTGGAAGTATGCCCCAGCCTTGGGTCAATCCTCAAACGTCCCTTGTACTTCTCAGGATCAAGCTTGTGGTACGGAAGTACCAGCAGAGTGAAGTGTCTGTCTCTGAAGCACGTTTTCTCAGTGATTTCACTGTTCCACGGGCGGAACATGTTATCGGTGAACAGAGCAGGAAGAGCCATGTCGGAAATCGTATGTACAGGTAGTGCATAAGCGGGATCAGCACCTACCAGCCTGTCGGTCGTGAACAGCTCCGGAACCTCAGCCAGTCTTTCAAGAGCATCTTCAAAGACCATATTGAATGTCTCTTCATCGACCGGGATGTTATTGGGACTGGTCCAGTCGATAGTGTCCTGGCTTGATGCTCTTTTCACAATGAGGGTATCCTTAGGGCTCCTGCCGGTCGATTCCGGCGGAGTCCACGTGGAAAGACATCCACAGGCACTGACAACAGCCTCACCCCGGTCTACCGATTTCCGTATCATATCACTCCGGGGAATATTCCTGCTTACATTGCCCCTTGAATTAACTGTATCCTCAATTCTCTTTTGAAGTGTCATACTATTCCTTTCGTGAGCTGTGATACTTACCGAAATTTTCCAGTTTCCGTAAAATACTCCATGACAGGCAAAGTAACCACTGTCTTTCATCGAAGTGTAAAACCGTTTATGTTCTCGCGGTGAAAGGGGAAAAATCTGAAAAAATTTCTCAGGCTCTCTCCCGAAAATGCGTGGTGCCTTTACGACTGGGGCAATTCGGCTTTCGTTACAACCATTGTGGCGGCGGTACTGCCTGTCTATTTCGTCGAAACGGTATGCGCAGGCAGCACGATAAACTGGTCGTTTCTCGGAATAAGTGTTTCAAGCAATGCCACTTCACTCTGGGGATATGCCATGGCTTTTGCAGCATTCCTGGTAGCTCTGACGGCTCCAATTCTCGGGGCAGTTGCCGATGCAGGCGGAAGGAGAAAACAGTTCCTCGGGGTTATGACGGGAACGGGTGTGCTGGCTGCGGCGCTTCTCTCACTTACGGGACCAGGAGATATCTGGCCGGTTCTCGGGCTTCTTATTGTCGGACAGATCGGATTTGCAGGGGCTAACGTATTTTACAACTCACTTCTTGTTTCAACAGTGATACCCAGCAGAAGGGAGCTTATTTCTTCCAGAGGTTTCGCTTTCGGATATATGGGAGGTGGTATTCTTCTGGCTGTAAACCTCCTGATGATTCGGAAACCTTCCCTTTTCGGATTCACCGAAACCGCGACTGCCCTGAAGTTCGTTTTTCTCTCTGTTGCCGTCTGGTGGTCCCTTTTCTCCATCCCCCTCTTCGCATGGGTTCCGGAAGGTTCAAGCGGAGGTGAAAAGACTCTTGGAGGATCTTTCTCCAGGGGATTTTCAACGTTCGTCTCAACATTCCGACATTTAAAGTCAAGGAAGAACATCTTCCGATTTCTTCTCGCATTCCTATTGTACAACAACGGTGTACAGACGGTCATTATGATGGCCACAGTCTATGGCAAAGCAGAACTTGGTCTCGATTCCGGTCATCTTATCGGTGCCCTTCTGATGACCCAGGCAATTGGAGTTCCCGCAAGCCTTCTATACGGCTGGATGGCGAAGAGATTCGGTTCAAAGAGAATGCTCTATGCGGGAATCGCAGGCTACATCGCCATAATATTCTATGCGTTCTGGATGAAGAAAGCTATCGATTTCTGGATTCTCGCCGGTATGGTCGGACTTTTCATGGGCGGGCTGCAGGCGGTCAGCCGGGGGTTCTTCTCAAGATTGATACCCGAGGGGATGAATGCCGAATACTTCGGTTTCTTTTCGATTTCACAGAGATTTACAAGTATATTCGGACCGTTGATGTTCGCGCTTATTAACGATCTTACTGGAAGTTCAAGACTGTCTATACTCTCACTGCTGATCCTTTTCGTATTAGGTGGTCTTGTCCTGAAAACGGTCAGGAGTCCGGAGAACACAGAATGATAATCGTATTGATCCTTTTCTTCCTGCTGATTCTGGAGGAAATTCTTCACAGGCTCAACAGAGGTTCATCGTTCATGAATGTTGACCTTTCAGGTGATTCCGTTGAGCTGGTAGAGCAGAAGGGTGCGGGCAGGATTACAAGGGTTCTTCCCTGGATACGCATAGTACAGCTTATTGTATTCGCTCTTCTTTTTGCGGTTATTGCCGCCCTGTCGGGGGTCAAGGTCATTTACACCTCCTCCGGTCAGCTGGCAGGGCTCGTGCTTCTTATCCAGGTAGTCAGGATTCTGCACAGAAAAGTAATAAACCAGTGGGCGGTCCTTGGTGTTACTGTAATCCTACAGGTTTTTCTTCTGATCCTTCTCCTGATAAGCGGAATAACTCCGGAAAACTCAATCAAGGTTGCAGTCCTTGAAGCAGGCTGGATTGTGTCACTGATGTCATTTATTGTACTGTTTCTGCTTTCTGTCACAATGTCATTCACCGGAACCTTCTACCTGCGCCTCCTGTCAAGGGAAGGAAGCGGGTTCTACTATTTCATGCCCTCACTGGCTTATTCGGAATACTGGATAAAAAGGCTGACCAGAATATCCGCCAATAGCGCCCTTGTAACTCTACTTATGTTTGCCTTTCTTATTATCAATTACGGATACCCGGCAGGTACGTCTATTTTACAGATCGTGCTGGTGCTTTTCCTTCTGACCGCAACATCTCTGTTCAGAAGCAGGTTGAAACTATATCATCCAGTAGCCGTATTTCTTGTATTTACGGCATGGGTCTTAAACATCGGCTGGCTTCTGGCGAATCTTTCATCACTAAGCAGCGGCTGGGTTGGGTAAACTGAATAACCTGATAGTCCAACTTCCCCTGAATCCTGCAGCCCCCCTTGAACATACAGGGAACGTGCCTCTAGCTGGTGCTTCATTGGCGGCTGCTGCATCACTTCCTCCTGAAACTGTCATTGATCAGGACACGGTTGATACGCGAGGAGACCGCTCTCTTGTTGACATGATCGTGAGTCGATCGCCGAAGCTTGTGGCGTTCACCCTCTACATGTGGAACGCTGAAAGAAGCGTCTGGCTTGCTAATATGCTGAAAAGGGAATTACCCGGGATAATCACGGTTGCAGGAGGTCCGGAAGTAACCGGGGATAATGAATGGCTACTCTCCTCTGATTGTTTCGATCTGATGGTCGCAGGCGAAGGGGAAGAACTTGCGGATACAATTCTGAACCCGGTCTCAGCCAGTAATATCATAAGGGAGAACGGAAGCTTCATGGATACAGGTGGAATGAGTTTTGCGCCGGGAACGTATCCGAATCCCTGGCTTACGGGTTATCTGGATCCTTCCGGAGGAGCATCCGTACATGTTGAAACTATCAGGGGATGTGCCGGAGGATGTACGTATTGCTCGTACAGGAGGACCCATCCGTCGCCAAGAGTGCTGGATGCTGAAAGCACAGAACGACTTCTGACAGAACTCATCGATGCGGGAGCGGGAGAAATCGTTTTTCTGGATCCTACTTTCAACAGCCGCGGTGATCTTGTTCGGCTTCTGAAAGGTATGAGAACGCTTGAAGCGGAATTTTTCGGTGAAATGCGGGGCGATCTGATTTCACCTGATATAGCAGCCCTTATAGCGGATGCCGGTTTTAAAAACGTTGAGATCGGCCTTCAGACAATTAAGAGAGATACTCTGAAAAGAGCGGGGCGTCCAGCTGACCCTGAGATGGTGCTGGATGGAGCAATTAACCTGAAAAAAGCAGGAGTAACACCGATTATTGACCTCATGCTCGATCTGCCGGGTGACAGTCCTTCGGATGCTGTAAGAACAGCGCTCATGATCAGGGACAGGGAGCTTCACCAGCATGTACAGGTGTTCTACCTCTCCATTTTACCGGGGACCGTAATGAGACAGCAATTCAGGGGCAGGCATATGCCCCGCCCACCGTATTACAGGTTTTTCAATGAAGGTATGGGCGGTTTCGCAGAAGCAAGAGAGGAGATTGCGGATATCGTTGGGTACGACCTGGATCTTGCCTGCAGACCTCTTCTGTTTGATGGCTGGCCTGGTACGGAACTGATAGATCTTGACGCAAATCCTGTTCTTAACAGACCGATGCCCTCCTTCAGGCATGGGACAATAAGGATAGCGTCGAACGATCTCTGGGCAGAAAGAAGCCTGCTGCTTGAATTCGTTAGAACAAGACTGCAGGCAGACCCATACTGCG
>JAUVUL010000336.1 GCA_030600975.1 Candidatus Aegiribacteria sp. | reverse complement strand
ATGACTATGCTGTACGCTCATTCTTCGGGAAGGCTTGTTCTGGGAACCAGCAACTACTCGGAGATACTTGTCGGTTACTGGACGAAGTGGGGGGATGGAGCTGCCGATCTTCTTCCCATCGGGAGATTGTACAAGGATGAGGTGAGAGAGCTTGCTGCCGTACTCGGGCTTCCCCGATGGGTTATCGACAAAGTACCGTCCGCCGGGCTCTGGCCGGGGCAGAGTGATGAGGGGGAGATGGGGGTATCCTATCTGGATATCAGAACATATTTCCAGGGAGGTACCATATCAGAGTCAGCAGCCGCAAGGATAGAAAAGATGGTCAAGTCTACGGAACATAAAAGGAATCCGATAGTATATTTCAATGCCAGAAAATGGATGGAGGACAATGGCTGAAAGAAGAACCGCTCTGATCAGTGCCTGGAACAAGAAGGGTCTTGATGAGCTGGCTGCCGGGCTTTCCAGCATGGGATGGAAGATATACGCATCCGGAGGAACTGCGGAACATATTGAGAAATGCGGAATTGACGTGATACCGACAGAGGAAATAACTGGCATAAGCTCACTTCTGGGTGGAAGGGTCAAAACCCTTCATCCTGAGCTTCACGCTTCTATCCTGGCCGCAGGAGAAGACAGGACAGACAGAATAAAGGAAGGGAAACCGGTATTCGACCTGGTGGCTGTCGATTTCTATCCCTTCGAAAAAACTGCCGGAATGGAAGCGGACGATCCGAAACTTGTTGAGTATATCGATATAGGCGGCCCTACAATGGCCCGTGCCGCTGCAAAGAACTGGCAACATGTCATATCAGCTGTTGGTCACGAAGTGTTCCCTTCCGTACTTGAAGCGATTTCAAACGAGCATGATAATGAGGCATTCAGACGGATGATGGCATCGAGAACCTTCGATATCACATCGCGTTACGATATAGATATTTCATTAAGCCCGGAAAGGGGATTTGTACCCGAGCTCCGGTACGGTGAGAATCCTCATCAGTCAGCTGTAGTGCATTTTACATGGCCCAGAACAGGCTTTGGAAATGTGGAGATCCTGGGCGGAAAAGTCATGAGCTACAACAATTTTCTGGATGCTACTGCGGCATGGGATCTTGCATTCGAGATGCCGGAAGATTCCTTTTCCGCCGTTCTCATGAAACACGGCAATCCCTGCGGCGCTGGAAGAGGAAATACTCCCATGGAAGCTTTTAATAACGCTTTCAGGGCTGACAGTATCTCACCGTACGGCGGGATACTCGCCCTGAACTGCAACGTTGATATGGAGCTCGTTGCCAGGCTGAAAGGAATATTCCTGGAAATTGTAATGGCTCCTTCCTTCGATGAAGACGCTCTGCTGCGGCTTCAGAAAAGGAAGAAGCTGAGAATTCTGAGGATACCTGACGGCATAGAAGGTGGAAGGCAGGTCAGAAGCATACGGGGGGGACTTCTGTATCAGGACCCGGATTCTGTAACCGGCCTTGAAAATATCGATGTTGTCTCCGAACGGGAGCCGTCTGAGGCGGAACTGACGGCTATGGATATCCTTTGGAGGGTATGCCGGTCCGTTAAAAGCAACGCCATAGTGATTGGTGACAGTATGGGCACCCTTGGCGTGGGAGCGGGTCAGATGAGCAGGATCGAAAGCCTTGACCTTGCTGTCAGAAGGGCGAAAAGGGAGGGGCACTCCCTTGAAGGTGCAGTACTGGCTTCCGACGGGTTGTTTCCATTCAGAGACGGCCCTGACAGGGCTGCCGAAGAGGGGATAAGCGCCATTGTACAGCCGGGAGGATCCATGCGCGATCAGGAAGTAATCGATGCTGTGAACCAGTATGGCATGGCCATGGTATTCACAGGAACCCGGCACTTCAGACATTAGATAGGATCAATCAATGCTTAAACTCCTTCTATTGCTTTTAACTGCATCCTTACCCTTGATGTCGGCATCCCTTCGTCATGCGGATTCACTTATCCTTTCAGGACTGAATGAACGGGCGGTTTCCGAACTCCTTGAACTGCTGAGGGATGATGATATTCCTCAAGATGTGATTCTCTACAGAATTGCCGGCATTTATCACGGAACGGGCAGGGAAGACGAATGCATCCTTCTTCTGGACAGTATACAGCAGGAGTCCGGAGAGGATCTGTACGGGTGGAAAGTATCCCTTTTAAGCCTGTCCAGAAGGTCCGATGAGGCCATAACCCTTGTGCCTTCCGATAATGTCCTGCTGTTACTATGGCTACAGATGGAATCGGGCGAATCACCTATATCATGTATTCTCTCGGAGCCTGACTTCCTCGCCGAACGGGCCGTAAGGGCTATGCTCTGCTCCGATGGCCGAATGAGCAAGGGACAGATGGAGCAAACCGTTCTGGATGCCGCTCTTGTCGGATTCCTGGGGGATGAGGTAATAGATGAGCTGGAGCTGACTCTGGAAACCGGCGGTCCCTGGTGGGATGAAATTGCTCTGGGTCTCTCCCTGGTACATGAGAGCGGCAGGTTGGATATGCTTCTTGCGGCAAGGGACATGCACCTGGCCCGAGGCTCCACTTCAACCTGGGAAAATCGTCTTGGCCTTAGTGATGATATACAGGTTACCGCCGCCCTTACGCTTCTTAGAACTGATCCGGATAAATGGGGAAGATCCTGGCTTATAACCGATATCCTTGCTGAGGAAGGCTATACCGCTATGGCAGACAGCATGGCCGCAGCGTCGAGCAGTACCTCTTTCTCTGCCGGTGTATCAATGACCATTCTGAGGGAAACGGCACAGTACGGAGCGCTGCTTGAGTTATGTGATTCAATTGCACCCGATATGCCTGATTCTCTCAAGGCAAGAGCTGCTCTCTTTAGAGCCAGGGCATTGAGAGCTCTACGCAGGCCTCCAGAGGAATACTATGGGAGTTACCTTGTTTTTGCAGTTGAATACCCCTGGCATGATAAGGCGTCTGAAGCTGCCTATCTGGCGGCCAGATACTTCGATTCTGAGCGGAACTGGCCAGCCGCAGCCGATGCCTACATGACTGCCCTCTCCACCGGGGATTCCGGAGAAGCCAGAGCTCACTGGAGTCTTTAAAAAAACAAGCATCTCCGGGTCCTCCAAACAGGTAAAAAGGTATATTATATAATAATGTTCAATTGTAACATGGAATGGATTTTTGCAAGGACAAAATCAACAGTAGTCAGACAGGCGAATTTGATT
>JAUVUL010000356.1 GCA_030600975.1 Candidatus Aegiribacteria sp. | reverse complement strand
TGTATATCCTGCCAGATGGATCCTATCAATCTGAGGGCACTATCTCTGTTCGGGAATATCCTAACAGGTATCGTCCTGCGCTTTACTTCCTCGTGCATGCGTTCCACACCATTGGTGGTTCTCAGTCTCCTCCGGTGTTCCGGAGGAAGATTAAATATCGTAAGGGTATCTTCGATGTTCTCTTCAAGCCAATTGCAGAAGTCCTTTCGATTCTTATAGTAATCAAGAGCCTTCTGGAGAAGAAGATCGGCAGTCTCTCGATCCGGGGCATCCCAGATGGATCTCAGCCGACGGTGAACCTCCGAGTGCATCTTCTTGGGCAAATGTTTCCGGGCATTCCTGCCGAAGTGGAACTGGCACCGCTGCCACTGGCTGCCCTGGAAGCATAGCATTGCTGCGTTTACAAGCCCCTTGTGGTCATCGCTCACAATTGTGTCCACTCCCTTAAGACCACGCTTCCTAAGAGACAGGAAGAAGTCTTTCCAGCTCTGTTCATTCTCGCTGTTGCCAATGCTTACACCAAGTACTTCACGGTGACCGCTCTCGCTTATGCCTTCAGCTACAAATACAGATTCAGATATTACCTTCTTATGGCTCCGTACACGGTGGACCTGAGCATCAACCACCACATAGGGATAATCGCATTCAAGACGCCGCTCAAGGAACTCTGCAAGCTCATCATCAAGTTCCCTGTGCCAGGATGAGATAGTACTACTGGGTATCCTGTCTCCGCATAGCTCCTCGGTGATCTTCTTGATCTTCCGGGTCGTAACTCCCATTCGATAAGTCTCCACCAGCGTAAGGAACAATGCCTTCTCAACCCGCTGGTACTTATCGTAAACCGAGGGAGAGAACGATCCGTCCCTGGCCTGCGGTACTCGAAGGTATAGCTTCCCAACACGAGTAGTAAGAGTACGCTCCTTGAAGCCGTTCCGATGCGTAGAACGGCCATTACCACGCTCATAGGGCTTGCGCCCCATGTGCTTCTCGAACTCTGTTTCAACAAGTTCCTGGATTTTATCCTCTACCAGCTTACGCATGGCATCCTTGTCATTAAGCAGCCTATGGACATTTGCCTCCGATTGTACCAATTTACCTTTGGCCATCGTCTTCCTCCTTTGGGTTTGGGTTGATCTGGTCGTTAAAACAATACCCAATTGAGGGGATGATGGCCGCTCCCTAAACGACCGCTAGGAATTCACAGAAAAATAAGGACATAATCCCGGTTCCATTTTTCTGACAATAAAGGAGTAGGATGATACATGGGGTTTTCTTTGACCTGTACGGGACACTTTTCGTTTATGGAGATATGAAGAAAGCGTGGGCGGACTGGCTGCATCAGTTTTATATCTTGTTGCATGATCTTGGTCTTACGCTTTCTGAAGAAGAGTTTTCAAAGGAGTGTGAGAGGCTATTCTGGAAAGCTGAACCTTCTCCGGCCAAGCAGAACCTGACCATTTTCGAGAAACGTATCAAGTCATTCTGTGCCTCCATTGAAATTGTAGTAAGTGATGAATCTGTAGCCTCTGTTGCAGACCTTATCGCCGGCAAATGGCAGGAATCGATTGAACTTGATCAGGACGCTGTTCCTGTATTGAAGGAGCTAAAAGAAGAGGGTAAGATACTTGGATTGGTAAGTAATTTTGACCACCCGCGTCATGTGCGGAAGTACCTTTCGGAATATGGATTGGATCATCTATTTGAAACCATCATCATTTCCGGAGAGGCTGGAGTGAAGAAACCGGATCCGGTTATTTTCAGGCCTGCACTATCTGCGACCGGGCTAACGTCTGGTGAAGTGGCCTATGTGGGCGACGCAGATATGGACGTTGAAGCCGCTAATGCCGCCGGGATGATGTCGATACTTATAAAGAGACAGGACAAAAATATCGATAAATACTGCCTTGATATAGATAATGATTCCCCGAACGGAAAGAGAACAGACATCAGTCAGACCGGAAGACAGTGTGAAACTATATCTTCTTTGAGAGAACTATTTCACTTAATAAGATGACTGCGTCAGCTATAGCCAGATACTGGAGTTTCAAAGTCTCTGAATCGGGGATACTTGGCTGGGATCATAATCCCGCTGACTTTACTCGTATATACATTCTTGAGCTTGTAGAGAGAGATTAACTGCAGGTTGCCGAAAATGTCTCACATTCCTGGGATGACGAAGAATGCTAAAACAATCACTGCGCTTCATCTATTAACACTATGGTCTATTGACACTATATTCTTATTATACTAGAGTCTTAATATGATGAAGGTTGAGTTATTATGAAGATATTCGTGGATCGGAAGAATGAGCTGGAGGAGTTAAGAGCTCTGTCCCAATCGAAGGAGCCGGCAATGGCGCTTCTTTACGGACGACGGAGGGTTGGGAAAACTTATCTTCTGGGAAGGATCTGGGAAAATCCTTTCTACTTCCTGGCGGCTGACACAACCCTTGAGACCAACCGCACAGACCTTCTACGTGAGTTGGGGCAATGGAGCGGCATAGAGATACAGCCCGAAGACTATCCTACATGGAGGTCTGTATTCAGATTGATGAACCGGATCATTCGAGATGAACCGCAGGTTGTCATACTTGATGAGTTTCAGTACCTGCTGGGACATAAGGATGATGTGGTATCGCAGCTTACAGCGATCTGGGACAGGGAGATGGATGATTCGTCTCTGTTTCTGGTTCTATGCGGTTCGGAGGTGTCAACAATGGAAGCCCTGCAGGCGGGAGATTCTCCTCTGTTCGGCAGACTCTCGTGGTCATCCAGGCTACGTCCCTTTGATTACTTTGATTCATCACGGATGTTGCCCTGGCTTCCGCTCAGGGAAGCCATATACCTATACGGTGCGCTGGGCGGGATGCCTCGTTAC
This sequence comes from Candidatus Aegiribacteria sp., assembly GCA_030600975.1. GTDB lineage: Bacteria > Fermentibacterota > Fermentibacteria > Fermentibacterales > JCC-6 > Aegiribacteria. The sequence goes on along the minus strand of JAUVUL010000356.1, from coordinate 87 downwards.
CTTTCCGCTGTAAAGCGTGATGAGGGTTTTCGTGAATCGCTCTGCAGGATACTGCTGTCAACCAGGGGTGAGGTTCATGTCCAGCTG
>JAUVUL010000230.1 GCA_030600975.1 Candidatus Aegiribacteria sp. | reverse complement strand
GGAACCCTGCCCGAGGGCGATCACATTATTACCTGGTTTGGAAGAGACTCGGCGGGAACGGAGCTTCTATCAGGAGTTTACATTATCGTACTTCAGGGTAGTGACGGGCAGTCGGCCTTCGCAAAGGTTGTACTTGCGAGGTAGTTCTCTTCCCCGTGGGCACCCTCGTCCCCCCGATCTTCGGTGGCCTTGCCGACTGAAACTCCCATGTGCACGCCGTGGCATGCAGGAAGAGAAACGTCAGAGAACACGGGAGGTCCCATCAGCATCGCAACAGGTATTTCATAGTTGAGGATGTTATCCCGCACGATACAGGTCCTGCGGTATCTCCCAACATATTCGGCGAGCATTATCCAAAGTAAATGGCAAGATTCATGGACCAGGCGGAACTGCTGGTTTACTGTGAGTAAATCCAAGTACACTCAGGAATCGGATGGATAGATTGGGGATTGATTATGGTCGGGGAAGTAAAGACTGAACAACCCTTTTTCTGTCTTGACAACCCGGACCACTTCATTTGGTCATTGACTCATAATGCAACTGGGAATTATTATTAATTTAATTAGAGAATAAGAAAACAAGAATATCACTGATGGACCGCTAAAACTGAAGTCATCTTTCATATATCGGATTCATCGTGGCACTTCTATAATACGGGAGGTGGTTTTGAGAAACCTGTATCTTTTTATTACACCGGTTCTGTTCAGTTTCATTTTCGCAGCACCTGTGGAGCTGTTGCTGAACCCCGGTTTTGAAGATGGTGTTCTTACACCCTGGACAACGAATGATTGGACCATTGATTCTGCAGACCCCCATTCGGGGACATATTGTGCCTTCGTAGAAGGTAACCGCTGGATAATGCAGGAATTCACACCAGCAGATGTGAACAAAATAGAATCAATAACTTTCTGGTGTATGCAACCTGAACAAGCGCTCTTTGCAGTCAATCTCTTCTATAGTCCTTCAGACTACGATCAGGAGGTTGTAAACATTATCACTCCTGGGTGGGTGGAGTTTGACGTGACCTATTTCCTGCGCTCAACCGGACATCTGCAGGCAATAAAGTTCTGGGGTTATGCAGGAGGAGGAGGGGACCCGGATTATTCATTTCTTGATGATGTATCCATCATCTATGACGATGATCTCGCTCTCCAGTCCGAGACCTTTGCAAGCATCAAGGCAGCGTTTATTGAGTAATCGCAGTATTGTTTCGTAATTGTAATAAATCAAGGGTGACTCGCTTCTCTGGACCTCAGGTATTTCTATCGTTGAGGATGTTATCTTGCATGATACTGGTCCTGCAGTATCTCCCCTTACAAGAGTAAGCCTTGAATGCATTGATGATGACAGGCTTGGAGAATCCCTTGATGTGATCTGGGAACGCGAAATACAGCCAAAGATCATAGAAAAGGTTTACAGCCTCAGGAGCATAAGAATGTTTCCGCTTGCTGTAGAGTTCATTCTTCCATATTCTTTCTTGACCCCTCAATTACGTCACTTGACATAACGTTAAACTACGTTATGCTATTCTACGTAATAGAAAGGAATTGAAATGAATCCTTTCAGGTACGGTCAGGTGGTGAAAGGCAGAGATTTCTGCAGGAGACCGTGGCTCATCAAGCAGCTTATGAATTTCATAGAGGCCGGACAGAACGTGTTCCTGCAGGGCGAGAGACGGACTGGTAAAACGTCGTTATTGCACGAAGCTGTCCGCAAACTTGCAGGTTACAGGCTCCTGTATATCGACCTGCTCGAAGTGAAGACCATAGGTGATATGAGCAGGCGTATGATAACATCCATCTTAAGGGCGGAACACAAAGCTGGCTTCCAGAGAAAGTTTATGCAGACACTTGTCCATCTGAAACCATCACTGTCGATAGATCCTGTCACAGGATTTCCAACCGTATCGCTCGATCCGAAGATCGCAATGAGACCGGACTCTATCAAAGGAATCCTCGACCTCATCGCAGGGCTCGGGCGGAAAGGGAAGTTTGTCGTCTCCTTCGATGAGTTCCAGGATGTTCTCAACATAAAGGAATCAGCTGAGGCCCTTGCATTGCTGAGAAGCCGGATACAGTTCCACGGTAATATCACTTATCTTTTCGCCGGCAGTATCAGGAATCGAATGAATAGCATCTTCACGGATCCGGGAAGCCCCTTCTTCAAGTCAGCTGCATCACTGGAGGTGGGTCACATTGATGATGATGCTTTCGTACCTTTCCTCAAAGGTAAGTTCGCGTCAGGCAAGAGGGGCATTTCAGAGGATACTGTCCGCTCTGTCATACGGAAGGCGGGAGGCATACCGGGTGATGTACAGGAGGTATGTGCGTGCATATGGGACGTGACCTCGGAAGGTGAACAGTTAACGGAGAAGCATCTGACCCCTGCTCTGAGCATGATATTCGCCCGCGAGAACAAAGCATACGAATCTGCACTCGTTCAGCTTACCGGACAGCATCTGCGATGTCTTGTTACCCTTGCGAAAACTGGTGGTATGAAACCGTTGTCAGCTGAGTTCCTGGAGGAATCGGGGATAAGAGCCGCTTCATCGGTTCAGGCAGCTCTCAAACGTCTTGTCAAATTGAAGATCATCTATCAGCATAAAGGAGCCTACAGGTTCGCGAATCCCTTCTTCGGTTCATGGCTGATATGGAAGGGATACTGATAAGGTTCTCATCAATTAGCGCCCGACAGCGCTCAGCTTCTTATCAGGTATCTTTCCGGTCATGATCCGTTATTGTTTTGTTTGACAAGAAATCCTTCACACAGACGAATGTGATTGAACAAATGAGCATAACCGGAACCGCGCTTGAACAGGGATAGCTCAACAGTGGCCTCTACTCCAGCCAGCCTCTTCTGGCAGAAGCCATGGAACCACAGAGAAGCTTATTGTCGAAATACGATGGGAACGCGGAATGATGCACAGAGTGGAGGGAGCGGTCTCTATACTATGATAATCTGTTTTGCACGACGGATATTCAAGGGAAAGCTATGGAATTAGCTGAAATACTCAACGAACTTGAACGATACAGGGGATATTACCCTGAAGAGGCTGTGGAAGAAGCTCTGAGGCGCCAGAATGAAATTACGCCACATCTGTTGCGCGCAATTGAAATCGCAGTTGATAAAGCCGATTTGATCGCTTTCGGAAGTAAGTACTTTCTGCACTTTTTTGCTATTCACATAATTGCCAGTTTCAGGGAGCAGCAGGCATATCCACTGATTATCAGAATGTACAGGCTGCCGACGGATCAGCTTGAAGGGTTGTTGGGGGATGCTCTATACGAAAGTCTTCCCAGAGTTCTGGCTTCAGTTTACGATGGAAATATTGAACCGATCAAGTCGATCATTGAAGATCCATCATTGAGTGAATACGCCCGTGGAAACGCAATAGCTTCACTGCGTTATCTTGCGCAGGAAGACATCATACCGCGAGAGAGCGTTATTGAATATTATGGGCGTTTATTCAGGGAAGGCCTTGAAAGAGAGTACTCAAACGTTTGGAATATGCTAGTATCGGAAGCCGCAGATATATATGCGAAATCACTTGAAAAAGAAATCTATCGTGCTTATGAAGATGGTCTGATGGATCCTGATTTCATGAGCAGGAATGAAGTAGATCAGATTTTTCGTATGTCTTTGAAGGATGCCGTTCAACTGGTGAAGAACACTCGAGGCGGGCTGATTAATGATGTTCACAGTTTCTTGAGAGGCTGGGCATGCTTCAATCCTGAACCTGTGATGTCAGGAATTCATACGGCGAATTCAACGTTTCACGGTTTCGGAACCTATATTCGCGAAGGCCCTAAAACAGGCAGGAACGATCCATGTCCGTGTGGCAGTGGTAAAAAGTACAAGAAATGCTGCGGCAAGTGAGAAAAAAATAATCGAATTGATTTGATTATGAAAGGAATACTATGGAAGAAGAAAGGGAGAAAATCTGCTTTAACTGCAACAGCTATTTCCCCGATACTCTGGATGAACCAACGGAATATGGCATTTGTGTCAATGAAGAGGTTTTCGAACCTTTTCTGGATGAGCTGTTTGAGAATCGGAAGAGTGCGGCCTGCCGGAAATTGGTAGAAAAGAGAAAATTCACAGGGGAAAAGAAAGCCTGCGATAACTTTGCTGAAACTGAACAATATGAGATCGACGACGACAGTATTCTGGGAGTAGCACTGTCTCGGTGTATTGAATCCAGCAAACTCGACACAGAATCAATCGAACAGGAAATAGCGATTGAAAAATTCAACAGGATCGACTGGAAATCAGAGCCGGTTGACCAGTTTGTGGAGCAACTGTGCAGTTCTGACCCTGACGAGCCGAGAGTTAACTTGAAAGGTCAACGGAAGAAAGATCGAACGGAAAAAAATGAACATCGAACATCGAACGTCCAACATCGAACATCGAATAGGAAAAG
>JAUVUL010000062.1 GCA_030600975.1 Candidatus Aegiribacteria sp. | reverse complement strand
CTTAAGTATCTTGTCAGGATCGACAGCCTTACGGGATTGCTGAACCATGCCGCCATTCTCAAGGAGTTGAGCATAGAGCTTGAAAGGGGCAGGAGAGATACCACTTCAACGAGCATCCTGATGCTGGATCTTGACAGATTCAAGGCAGTGAACGACACCTATGGACACCAGACTGGTGATAAGGTTCTCATAAGATTTTCCAACCTTCTCAGTCAGAGCTGCAGATCTTTTGACAGAATTGGCCGGTACGGAGGCGAGGAATTCCTCATAGTTCTTCCAAGAACCGGGGATGAGGAGTCCCTCATAATCGGCAACCGTATCAGGACGCGAACCGAGACTCTTCAGATCGACAATGAAATAGAAAACCTCAGAGTTACCTGCAGTATTGGATGCTGTACGGCAGTAAATTCCGAGAAACATTCCTTCTCTATGGTTGCCGCTGCCGATTCAGCTCTTTTCCGGGCTAAGAAGGCAGGAAGAAATCTGGTCATGTCCTGTAGATAACACCCGGATAATTCTTATTCCTTCTTACCGGATGAACCCGGTATCGTTATTGGAATTCCTTCTCTGCATAAAGGGCATTCTTCAACGTTCCAACTGACTGCCTTAACGCTGAGTAGAGCTCTGTATGGTGACTTGAACTTCAGCTTTCCCGCGGTTCTGTCTACGATCAGGCCGATCTGAACGATTTCCGCCCCTGCGGAATTCAGGATATCAATCGATTCAACGATACTGCCTCCTGTAGTGCAAACGTCTTCAACAAGAAGTATCCTGCTGCCTAGTACAATATCCCTGAAACCTGATCTAACAGACATTCTTGCTTCACTGTCCCTCTGAAGAAAGGCAAAACTTCTGCCCATATGAAGGGCAGTTGCGAATCCGAAAACCACAGCTCCGTATGCGGGGGCGCACACAAGATCTATTTCTTCTCTTATATCATCCATTTTTGCAGCCATCATCCTGCCCAGTTCGTCTACAAATCGTGGTTCCTGAACTATGCGGATCTTCTCGAAATACTGCTTTCCATGGCGACCCGATGTGTATCTGAAATGTCCTTCAAGCAGCGCGTCACATGATTTCAGAATCTCGATTACTCTTTTCTCACTCAAAATATCCTCCATGCTCTTTTCATTGTGATCGAACTTTCCGCTTTATTGCATGTTGGTATCCCATCAGAACTCTGATTCAGGGGTCAACGGGAGAAATGGAATGGGTATATTACCGGAAGAGATCCTTCATCTTCATCCACAGCGCCGAACCTCCACGTTCCTACTGCTGAGGCAAGCTCAAGGTCGAATGCGGGATTCATTGTTGTTGAATCCAGGATAGAAATGCTGGAAACACGGCCACTCGGTTCGATCATCATCTCGATCAGAACGGTTCCGGAAAGCAGAGGATCGGCCCTGAGATGTTTGTTGTAAATGAATAATACAGTGCTTTCCTTTGAAGTCAGCACTTCCCTCACCTCGCTTGCTGTCCTGGACATATATAAAGAGCCGGGATCTGTCTGGAGCACGTTTTCCATATCTATGTTCACGTCTGAGAAAACCATCTTCACCTGGCTTTCAAATGCTGTTTCGATAGTGCCACCTGTATTTTCAAACCTGTTGTGATCTCCTACAAGTCCCTGACTCGTGCCGGCTACTTCGTAATCCCCGTTATCAAAAGACAGAGGGCCGATACCTCCCAGAGATGTCATCTGTACGCCACCGTGAAGAAGTGCATTGAGTTGATCAATGGTCATTGTTCCCGAAGCCAGGGAGCTGACTGCAGTTGATGTATCCGGTGAGATGATATCCGTATGCACACCTGATCCGTATGATGAAAAGGTTTCCTGTGAGAAAACAGTTAGCGGATCGGTTATCCCGCCTGTGCCTGTCGTATCGGACAGGGCAATCTCGGTTGATGCAGAAACGGGGTCCATCTGATAGGTCATTGTATGAAGCTGCCCGGGAAGAGTAGTGCAGGATTGCGCGACGGTCTCGTAACCATTCGCCATAATTGTGAAGGTATATGTAAGTCCGCTTGTTATATTGTCCTGAATGTAGGGGGTTGAACCTACATATTCCCCGTTCAAGAAAACCAGAGCTCCCTCAGGTTCACCCTGAACAAGAACAGTTGACATGCTTTCCTGCCTGACATTATTGAGCAGTCTTCGAAGCTGAGGATTCTCCCATGGACCAAGATCGTAATAGGGATCAAGCTGAAGCAGACTGTAGAATGCTGATTCCATTTCGGCATGTTCTCCTAATCCGAAATAGGCAGCTCCCAGTCTGTGGTAAGCTCTGATTTCCTCGTCCAACGATAGGTTTCCATCTGCCAGAAGAGCATTCAGCGCGATGATACTGCCGTTCATATCTCCCGTGAGATACAGCTCGATAGCCTGATCCAGAGTGAAGAGCTGATTGAAAAGCGATATTAATAAACAAAATATAATGTTAATCAAACAATCCTCCTAATTAAAAATGACGACGTTGGACGTCATCGTCAACTGATTTCAGATATCCTTGACGAGGAACCAATCAGGAACAATTTTCCCTGTGTGGTGTTAATACCATATGAATCGGAGGTGCATTACTTATGAGCCGCGAAAAGAAGACTATTATATCTGGAGATACTCGAATAAACGCACTTATTGTATCTGCTGTTATTACCGCTGTTATCGTATCAGGATGCTGGAATCCGTTTTCTCCCGATACTAATCCTGATCCCCCGCCCCCGCAGTATCACGTTCCCGTTGACAGCGCTTACAAAGTTCTTGAGAACCTTGAATACGCATATATCAGCCGTGATATCGGTCATTACCTTGCTTGCTTCAGAGATGATTTTGAGTTTCATCTTCAGGAGATCGACTGGGATGATTACGATGGTGACGGTACTGTAGATACGTACTGGGGGCTGGATCTGGAGGAACAGTTTCATATCCTGATGTTCAATAATGTATCATCCATATCACTTACCCTTTCGGGAACACAACAAAGCATCTGGACCGGAGATTCCACCGGACTCTCGCTTCAGCTGCCTCGCACCTTCGATCTGAAGGTGTATACAAATGAGGCTCAATCTGAAGGATACAGGGCATCAGGTTCAGCTCTTTTCATCTGTCGCGAGGATTCCTCCACGGGCGAATGGTATATCTGGCAGTGGTGGGATCTGTCCGATACGTAGCCCTGATTACAATTTGAAGTGAATCTATCCCTGATATTACTCAGCAGTATTCTTATTTCGTCCGGTTCCCTTCCTTGCGGGGCGTGGTGGGTCTTCTTTTCCGACAGAGGCCCTGATCTTGAACGCAGGCTTGAAAACAGATCCATAGAACTGCTATATGCCCCATCTTACGAAAGGCGGATTTCCGTTGGCCTGCTCAAGGCGGATGAACTGGACCTTGAGCCATGGTCCGGTTATGTGGAACAGGTAGCTGATGATGCAGTTTGCAGGACCGTCAGAACCAGGTCAAGATTCCTTAACGCTGTCAGCATAAGTACCGCAGACGGCGACCTTGAAGATATCCTCGCTCTACCCTTCGTTGATCATGTACAACCAGTATCCTCAAGCACATTCCGTATGCCTGAATTCCATACTTATGCGGGGAATTCTGCGGGGGTGACAGCAGCACAGCTTGAGCAGATAGGACTTGATAAACTCCATAACCGCGGCTGGACGGGGGAGGGAGTTGTCGTTGGTGTTCTTGATTCGGGGTTCAACCTTACGCATGATGTTTTCCGCGATATTGCAGTTCTACATATGTACGATTTTGTAGACGATGACAGTGATCCGTCACAGCAACCCGGTGATCCACCCGGTCAGTCGGATCATGGTACAGCGGTTCTGTCGATCCTCGGCGGGTACGCTGAGGGTGCCTTCTGCGGCGGTGTTCCCGACGCATCGTTTATCCTTGCGAAAACAGAGGATATCAGTGATGAATACCAGGCGGAGGAGGATTACTGGGTTCAGGGACTTGAATGGATTGAGCTGAACGGCGGCGATATTGTCAGCAGCTCTCTTGCTTACATTGACTGGTACACGTATGAAGATCTTGACGGGAATACCGCTGTGACAACCATAGCTGCGGACGCCGCTGCTTCAAGGGGAATGGTCGTTTTCAACTCCATAGGCAATTCGGGTCCCGATCCGGGATCCCTTCTTGCGCCATCCGACGGGGATTCGGTATTCGCAGTGGGAGCCGTTGATGCGGACGCAAATGTCGCACAGTTCTCCTCAAGGGGACCAACATTCGACGGTCGGATAAAACCGGACGCTTGCGCCCTCGGGCAGGACGTAAGCCTTGCATTTCAGGGTACATCCGGATACTCCCAGGGCAACGGAACCTCTTTCGCGGCACCCCTTGTGTCCTCCGCAGCCGGGGCTTTGTACGGTGCCCATCCGGAGTGGTCCATGATTGAGATTATGGAAATTCTTCGATCAACATCCTCTCAGAGCGACTACCCGGATAACAACACAGGATACGGCATCATTTACGCTTATGCAGCTTTGAAATATCATTCTGTTACGGGATCAGTCAGATCCAGCCTCTCCGGTGAGTATCTACTGGAATATCCACTGACTCTGATCATGGGTGGTTCCATATACGTGATTGAGACGAATCGATCGGGGTGGTTTGCCTTCTGTCCGGGTAAGCTTGGTGAGTTTACTATCAGTGATGGAGGGGGGAACGGCTACGTAATACCTGTAACCGGAACCCTCGTAGTTGAAGGAGTGGAAATAGAAGTATTTGTTGATCAGACACCTTGCGCAACCGCTCCATCTGTCTATCCCAACCCTTCAACCGAAGGTGTTTATATTGGTTTTGATCTTGCTGCCGGTCCAGTGGATGCTGAACTGACCGTATTCGATCTTACCGGGCAGATAGTTTATGAATCGGTGAAAAGGGGTATCGGGCCTGGTTCGTTCAGAGCGCCACTTCCAGAAGAGGCGTTCTACTGGGACGGAATTTGCTGTGATGGCAGTTTGGTCGCATCTGGTGTATATATTGTATCCCTGAGAATAGGGGGTACAGTGCGTTTGATGAAATGTTCCCTGGTGAGGTAGATCACTCCAGGTTGAACTTTCAATTAGTTTATTGTTGAATTCATAACAGACAAAGGGGGAAATATGAAAATACTGGCTTTGCTGGTGATAGTGATCAGCGCGGTCACTTTCGCTCAGCCTCAGACATTCAGATCCATGTCTACAAGCGGATTGATCCTTGATGATCTTGACCGTAGACATTCAGATCCATGTCTACAAGCGGATTGATCCTTGATGATCTTGACCGTTGGTTCTCGGGCATGCTGTTTATTCAGCCGGTACCTGACCGGCTGCTTGAGGTGGAAGGTATAAGAGTTTATACCGGTCTTTCTAACCTCTCAACGGGTACGGATCTGATTTTTGATGAAACTGCTGATACACGGGGGAGTTTCCTGCTGGGCGGAAGCTATGTACCGCTCGAAGCATCTTTTGGACTCGGGATTCTTACCGAGTTTATGAACGAAAGGTTCTTTGATCAAATCACGCTCTTCGGAGCGGGAGGCTCTCCGTACGTTACCGGAGAAGGTACCGTGGAAGGAACCTGGTCGGAGTATACCGATACAAACGGTGACGGAACGCTTGATTCAAGACATACCGTTCATGAAACGGCCGAGGCAAGAACCGATTCATCAATGACTTCAGCAGGTGTTTACGGAGCCTATGAATTTAATGAATCACTTCGAATCGGTCTTGGTGTAGCATATACGACCAACAGTACCGAAGTGCTGGATGAGGACGATAACAGATCCATCGCCATTGCCGATTCAAATCTTGTTACCGGTGCTGAAACCTATACTCTGGATTCCAGTGGAGAAGGTTTTTCCAAGGATGACCGAAACAGCATAGAAATAGCCCTTTCAGGCACATCTGTAGTAACAGATATGCTGGATATTGGAGGGATGTTCTTATTTTCCTCCCTTTCATCGGATATTTCTTACGAGGCTAACCTTGCCGGTACCGAGGATTTTCTTCCCGGAGAGGTCGGAGTATACGATATCGCAACATGGAGCGAGTCGGAGAGCTACTCTGTCTCACCCGGAGGAAGCAGATTCGGCGGCGGGTTGAATATGGATCTCAAACTTGATGAGAACTGGATTCTGGAAGCCTCTGGAGGATACTACACAGCAAGCCTGAGCGGAAGTTCAGATCAGTATTCGATCAGTATGGATTCATCCTACATCGTATCAATCGCTTCGCTCATTGATTCCACGATCTTCGATATGAACGGCTCCGGCGGTACCGATATCGATATTAGCAATGATCTTTTCGCTATCGGAGCCAAACTGACATTTGATCCTTCCGAGAGATTTACCATCAGCATGGGAATGGGATTTTCCAAGTATGATGTCAGCAATACCGTACACAACGAATCCAGCAATATTCTTGTTGAGACTTACTCTGACGGAGACGATGAGTTTGCCGATCCGGACGATTACGTATCTACTACAACATGGAGTCAGACGGACGAAACGTTTACAACGGAGAGTATCACGAGGATATCCATTCCCGTAGGGCTTGAGTTCGAAGTTCTCCCGAAAGTCTGTGCACGGCTGGGAGCAAGCCCGGGATTCGTCTGGGAGTCGGAAACCGAAACTACATCACTGATTGAAGCGTCTCCACTTGTCTCGCATGTTGTATACGGCGACGGCACCGAGCAGCAGTTCGTTGAAAGTCCGTTTGAAACAATAGACGGGACTCTTGTTGAAACAAATGATGACTATACGGAAATACCTTACTCCTATGGAGTTGGATATACACCTAACGATTATATACAGATCGATCTGATGGGTCTTGGAGACAGTTTGAACCAGTGGCGCCTTTCAGCAACACTGTCTTTCTAGTTAATGGAGGAAGGATATACTATGAAAAGGATAACAGCAGGGATTTCAATTTTACTCCTGCTTCTTCTGGGGTGCGTGGAGGACAATCCCTTCAAAGCCGATACTGAAGTGCAGTGGGAAGGCGGAAACGATCATCCGCATATCGATATGGTCGGTACGGAAAGCGGTGGGTCCGGTAGTTCTCAGTTCAGCGACCTGGATCCTGAGAGAAATGGCATTCAGGATGCGGTGGTGCTGAGCTTTGATAAGGATATCGATCCTTCAACCGTTACTGCCGCGTCGTTCGAGATGGTTGAAACGGACCCGGGAACAGGTTCAGTTCAATTCGAAAGTATCAACTACTACCCTGAGGATGGGACAGTCGTTCTGGTTGGGACATTCTCCGATGATACTGCGTACCTTCTTACCGTTACCGCCGGTAGTATCCTTGATATCGTAGGAAATGAGCTGGACCCTAATCACAACGCACTGTACGATGGATCCCCATGGGATGACAGACTGTTCACTTTTGTTGCCGGGTCTGCAGAAATGCAGGACATTACTCCTCCGAGCATTGCGAGCTACAATCCCAAAATAGGGGGTGTTAGTAATATTAATCCCAACCCGAGGGTTTTCTTCAATAATGGTCCCATGGATGTTTCGCAGCTTACTCTTGCTAATTTCACTCTGGTGAGAACTTCGGATTCGTCTACTATAAATCTTGAAATGGTTTCTGCGACTGGCACTGAGATCATTGCCTCTCCTTTGAATGATCTTTCCTATGGAACCAGATACACAGTCAGATTGTCTGCTCAACTCGCTGATTCTTCGGGCAATTATCTTGATACTAACAATGATGGATACGTCTGGCCCGATGAACCGGACCTTGTATGGGATTTCCAGATCATGGACGACGCCACGACACATGGTACACCGCCGACGCTGTCTCAGG